>CAXYYW010000111.1:0-2728 GCA_964293235.1 uncultured bacterium
GCCATCCCAACCAATCAGCATATCGTGCGCATCTGATTTATAGTCAATGATGTCGCTTGCAATCTCAGCATATTTATAATGCTCATCGTTGTTGAAACGCTCGCAATCGTTCAGTGCATCAAGTACAACCGTATAGCACCCAGCGTGACGCTGTACATCGTAGACGTTAGGGATACCAGCACGACCTTGATACATGCGGCAGAATGCGGTATACGCAGCGCCTGAATCTTCTTTCTTAAAGCCTACTTTAATCACTCTGTTGGGTAGCAGTGGGTGGCTGTAAGCAGCCGAGAAGTGACCATTACCGAGCATCTTAAACCCTGCGTCAGCCGTGAGACGCTTCAAGGTAGTCCACCAATCCTGGTGCTCAAGTGCCTGATTTAGTTCGGTAATTTCACCGTCACACGTTTCGCTGTTGACCATCTCGACCAGCAAATCAATGAGCATACCTTGGCGTTTATCAAGTTCACAGATTGGCAGTGCTTTGGTTGCGTCAATAGCGTTCATGATGTCGATATAGTTCACTTTGTGTATTCTCCAAAAGTTAGATGTTGTTGAGCTTGCGGTTAGTACGCAGTTCACGCTTAAGGCGTTCGATTCGTTGTTTCATTGCGAACCCATCAGGCGTGCATACAGTTGCCCCGTTGGGCGTGTGGATAGGCATAACGTATTGTTTCAGCATTTGCGCAGTGCTCCTGTGACGATACAAGCCACCAAGTAAGCGCCTACAGCTACACCCAAAGCCTTCCCAAAGGATGCACCCACAGCTAGACCCAGAGCGGTGAGCAGACCGATAGTAAGCATATACATTACTCCCATATGTAAAGTGATAATCATGAAGGCCACTCGCGAGGAGCGACCTTGAGTTTATCGCTAGTATTGCAAATCTTTAAGCGCAACCTTGAGTATTGTTTCGATATGTGCATCAGTCACGTCAGTTAGATGCCCACCTATTAGCGTAACTGTGTTATGCTCAGAGATTATTCTGGTCGTCGCTTTAAAGCCTACTGCGTGGTAACAGTCCCACATAAATCTACGGAATGTTAGGCCTTTCTCCTTATAAGCCCGTGCAACATCAGCAAGTCCTCCCGCGTTATGTGCAGCTTTGGATTCAATTGCTGACCGTAGTGCTACCGCTGTATCTTTGCTTAAGCGCATTGTGTACTTCCTTCATAAGGTAAAGTGATAATCATAAAGGCCACTCGTATTGAGCGACCTTGAGCCTATCACTGGGTAGACTTGAAGGCTGTTGTCAATCGTTCCAGCCTGCACATGTTGCTTGGTGTATCACACAGGCCTGATACTCCTCTTGCGCTAAAATCGGGTTTACCCAAAATGTGACCTGTTTGCCGTATCGCACAACGTAGGACCATCCCATTGACCCGTGGTATTACTCACGCAGCGTTACAGTGCATTGGCCTTTGATTTTAGATGTTGCCAGAAGTTTACTCATGGTGTTAGTCCTATAGCGTGTTAAGTGATAATCATAAAGGCCACTCGCATGGAGCGACCTTGAGCCTATCACTCAGCAGACTCCAAGGCTATTGCCTTGTTGTTTTCGTACAGTTCCTTGAGGTGTTCCATTGCGAGCGACCAGTTAAAGCCACAGCGCACCATATCGCTATAGAACAGTACAGTTTGAGCGGTCAGACCATATTGCACGTTGTTAGCCATTACTCTTCATCCTCCTCATGGCCTTCCTCTTCCTCGACTTCCTCAAGGTACTCGTTCAGTAAGTCCTCAGCGTCTTCCCAGAGGTCAATCGTGAGTTGCTCATAGATGCGAGCTTGCAGGATGCGAATTACGTCCTTGGTGTCCGGCATCAGACCAGAATCCTCGAACTCAAGGTCAATGCCCTCACTTGCCATTACACTGAAAACGTCACTGTAATAGTGCGGAACGGCGTTATCGGCAGCATCATGAATAGCATCGTGCAGGTCATCAGTGTCGCGGATGTCATCATAACGGATGTTTTCTTTCAGCATTTCGTAAGCGTGGTCGAAAACGTTGCAATAAGTCATGTTAGACATAGCCATTTTGTGTTACCTCGTGCAGTTGTTAGTGAATATCATAAAGGGCACCTTGCGATACCCTTGAGTTATCCGCTAGTCATGCACTCAAGAGCTATTTATCAGATTGTTAAAGAACTTTAGGCTACAGTTTCGTCGAGCCGAGGCTATTTCAGTGTTAGCCGTCACTTGCGTTATAAGTGCGACAAGCTCTTTATTATCGTGGTCGCTTGTGCTTTCGCCATCTATCCACTATGTCGCGTTTTTACACCTACGACACTCGGTGTCTTTCATGTGGTACATCGTACCGTGTTTACTTCATGTTGTCAACCGTTTTGTTTCACCTTATGTGCCGTGGTGCGCTTAAGTCACCTAGAAGACACCGTTCGTCCGGTTGACGTTATGTTGTGTATCTTACTGCATGTTACTTCATGTTGTCAATGCCTGTTTTTCGTATGACTTATCAGGCTGTCTACTTATCCGGTTGACTCCGGTATCTCAGGGAGTGGCTTTAGGCCGTTGTCCCGTTGACGATATGAATAGTAACCGGTAGGACTCTTTAAGTCAATACTCTTTTTAAAATTCTTTAATTTCTCCCTTTTAAGCCTCTTTAAGTAGTCTCTCCCTATAGTGAGTTGTATTAAATAGGGTGATTAAAGACAATGAATAAAGATTATCCCTTTATGGCTAACAACAAGGCGTCTTTAGGTTTGGTCTTT
>CAXYYW010000112.1:0-2704 GCA_964293235.1 uncultured bacterium
CGTTGACACAGGGCCAATCCCCGGTGTCGTATTAAGACGCGCCTCAAACTCTTTCTTCTTTGCCTCTCTCGCCTCGTCTCCGGCCCTCAGACGCTTGAATATCTCCCTTTCAACCTCATTACGCGGCTTACCGAATTTCGCAGCAGAGAGACGCTTGAGCGCGTCCGCAAGCTGTGGGTTTGGATGACCAAGAGGCGGAGGGAACATCATACTAAACGGACTAGAGGGAACCCCGTTGATCTGTGCAACAACAACCCCCTCGTAGTTCGGAAGCTTCGTGAGGTCCTCGGCGTCAAAGACTGGTATAAATTTCTTCGCCATGAGCTCAGCGTCTGTCGTGCCAATGCGACCGGATATTATGGTCCCGACGTTTCCTATGATTGCTTCTCGAATCTTGTCTGTTAGCTGACTGACGAACTGGTTGGCTAAGATTAGATTTAATCGATATTTTCGTGCTTCTGACAGGATAGACTCAAAGCTATCTGTCGCGAAGTTCTGGAACTCGTCGACATACAACGCAAAATCTTCACGCTGGTCTTCGGGCACGTCGGCCCGGCCCATGGCCGCAGCCTGGAACTTCATAACAAAGATCATGCCCAGTAGTTGGGAGTTAAGCTCACCAGTCTTTCCCTTTGAAAGGTTGACGAGAAGAATCTTCTTATTGTCCATGATTTCGCGCAGGTTAAATCCAGACTTAGTCTGGCCTATAATATTGCGCATCATTTCGTTCGAGAGAAACGCCCCGAACTTTGATACGAACCAGCCAAGCACCTCCGACTTATGATAGTCGCTTGTCTGTGCCATCTCCTTATTCCAGAAGTCAAGTACCGTCTGATCAGTTACGTATTTCAGTTTCTCCTTTGCGAACGCATCATCATTAAAAACCTGCGGTATATCTATAAAGCTTGATCCGTTTGGGTCACTCATAATCGTCAATGCAGCGTTACGGAACCAGTGCTCATAACGAGGACCAATAATGCCCGTATGACCGGGGTCGTAGAGGCGGTATAGCATTGCAATAGCTTCCTGCACCAAAAAGTCACGCTGATCAGGAGTATCAAACTCAAAGAGGTTCAACCCCACCGGATTGGTCATCTCACCCGGGTTGAAGTAAATCACATCTTCTACTCGCTCCTTAGGAACCATCCCTAGAAGTGCCTCTGCAGAATCCCCGTGCGGATCTATAAACGCAAAGCCCTTCCCGTCCAGCATGTCTTGCAGCGCAAGATTCTCAAGAAGTTTTGATTTACCCGTACCAGTTTGACCAATGATATAGGTATGACGGCGCCTATCATTCGTTCCCAAACGAATTTCTTTTTTAACTCCCCTGTACACGTTGTAACCAAGCAAGAACCCCTCGGATAGCAGCTCCCTCGGACCATCAACCTGTTTTGATGCTTGTCGCTTCAACTGCGATGTCGGTATATTCTTCTGATCCGGCAAGTGAAATATCGTTGCAAGTTCTACACTATTTAATATGGTCTTATTGACCTGTTGCGGGAAGAACCTAAATATAAACGCCGTGACAAACTGCTCAACATTTTTTGTAACCGCAAATTTGAACCCGTTGCTCGATGGTGAGTCAAACAAGGCAAACGCCGCAACTACGTTCTTCATCAGTACTTGGGAACGAGCAGCCGTTGTTGAAGACGCAACAACCCGTATTAAGACTTCATACCCCGGGTGAGCCGTCTTTTGTTCAATAGCCTCTATCTCCTTCTGTTCAATCGCTGTAAGTTGCACATCGACTTCGTGGTCCTTCTTCTCATCGGAGCTTGGAGCCTTCCATAAGGCCTCAAGCATATCCCGCGCCACCCTTCCTCCGCCTGCGGTTGACTTCCTGCCAAGTGCTCTGTCACGTTTTATCTTCTCAGCAGATTTCTTTGAGGTGCGCGTCCACCCCTCCTGCGCAGGGCGGAGCAAGACTTGGATACCCACTCCATCGTCTTTCGTGGAAGCCGAGAGCGCGTTTAGTATGGCCCTCATGGCATCCCGTTTTGACTCCTCATATGTCGCTATAGGGTGAACAAATGACTTTTTGAGCGTAAACTCGCCCCCAATAGTGCCGCTTATTTTACCAACCTTACTAAAGACATTGGGGTCATCAACTTCTTCAAGTCGTGCCGACGGATACGCCGCCGAGACGGCTTGCTGAACAACATCGACGAGTACTATAGGAACAGCAACGTAGTAGTCTATAAGTCCATTCGCAGCCATAATCTCAAAGGCAAAGTGACGCTGTCCGTACACCTTACTTTTAAAGCCTCTCGTCGCCGTCGAAGCAATAATGTTGTAAAGAACCTGCGCTTGAGAAATCGTCTCTTCCGTTATATCTCGTTCGTCACGGCCATTCCCCTCTATATCATCACTTTCTGGAGGTAAGTGAATTTTTAAAGGCACCATCTTTAGTCCTCTTTCGTAATTCTTTGCCTCGCGAACGACTTTTCTATACTGCCAGTAAAAGAACCCGACAGTAATCCCTGAGAGCAATGCCACTGTTATGAAGCCAATAAACGAACCAAAATTCATATACGCACCCTACCCATCTTTCGGTAGTGAGATTACCTTACCGTACCGTTTCTTTAGGTAATCGGCCTGGAGCTTACCTACAGCGGCGTCTTGTGCGTACGGATCATTCCGTGTCTCGGCAACCACCTGCTTGGCTTTTTCAACCCACTCCTTCTCAATCAAATCATCATCTGAC
>CAXYYW010000113.1:0-2702 GCA_964293235.1 uncultured bacterium
GACCCGCCGGGTTAACATCAAGTGTTGCACCCGGCTTCAGCTGGAGTGTCTTGCTAATATTGACGACGTTAGTCCGGGCCGTTATGGTGATTTTAGCGTGTGCGGCAAAGAAAATTGCCCATATAAGGAACCCGACGAGTAAAATACCGAGACCACCGAAAATAAATAGTTTTTTACGAAACGAATTGAAGTTCGGCAGTTTTGTATCTTTGGACTTCTCTGGAGATACTTTCTTTTTGTCCGTCGCTTCAACCGGGCTCGTATCAATTGTTAAATCATTCATTGTTGAGTCATCAAGGTCCGTACCGGTCTCCGTTTTCGATGAGCTATCGGCTGTCATACCGGCGAGTTCACCAACTGGTAGATCCGCACCATCTATGACGTCGCTACCTTCGCTTTCGGTGTCTTCAAGTGATGCAATTTCCGGTTTGCTTTGCAGATTTTTTGCAATAGGAAGTGCAATTCCAGCAGCAAGTGCTGAGAGTGCTTGATCATTCGTAATCAGTACGACTCGTTTATTTGCGTTCCCAGCTGCGCGCTGCAATAAGCGAAGGTTCACGGTGCTTTGCAACACCCCAATGCGTTTCGGTGGCACAAGCGCGACTATTTGCGCGTCGGCATGCTTAACTTTATCGATTATCGCAGTGATATCGTCTTCAGTATCTATATATATGACGTCTTTTTTCATACTTTCAGAATGCGCCCAAGTTTATCTTTTATCGAGGCGTCATCGCCTCCAACCATGGTATCATAGCCAACCCTGAGAAGTCCCATGGCAGTCACGAACGTATGATCACCGGCGTCACCGGTCAAATCATCAATCTGGACAATATCATCTGGGCGAATATGCTGCACTGTTGGCTTCTTAGTAAACGGCAGGTTCTTGCGCCACCCCTCGGCGTTAAGCGATTTGACAAGGCGGTTCAGACTTGCGCCACCACCACACAACAAAATGCGGTTCGGCAAGTGATCGACAGAGTCAAATTCTGACAAGGCAAGTTCAACGCCGTCAAGCCAGACTTCAAGTGTCTTGTCGAGTGCCGTATTTACTTCGTCGACGACTGATTCGCGTAGCTTTTCGTCGTCAATGTTTACTTTCAGCTTTTCGGCGTCATCATAGCTAATGTCGAGATTTGACGCGATAGTCTTCGTAAAGCTGCGCCCGCCAATACCAAACATCTGCGTGCCTTCAACCCCGCCATCATTTACAACCGCAATATCAGTCGTACCGCCACCAACATCTATGAGTATGGCAGTAAAGTTACTGCTCGCATCTGTACCGAGCATACTACGACTAACGGCAAATGGTTCCGCGGCGACAGCTATGAGGTCAAGATCAAGCTCATCAGCCGTCCGCTCCAGCGCCCCTATATGTACCATAGGCGCAAACGCGGTATATATCTGTATAGCGACATCCTTCCCCTGAAAACCTATGGGGTTTGAGACTTTATAGCCGTCTATGTGAATGCTCACAATAGCCGAGTTTACAAGCTTCACCTCGACATCTTCATTGCCCGTCTCAAGCGCAATTTGCTTCTGCGCTTTCACCTGGGCTCGCTCTTGGACCTTTTCGATAATAAATTCCATTTCATTCGCGTCGAGTGCTTTGTCAGGCTGTGGCCGTTTGTAACGAATCGTACTTGTTAAGCCTTTCACCAACTCGCCAGCTATACCTATGACGGCCTTTTTTCCTTGAACACCCGCTTTTTCTTCAGCCTCAGCAAGCGCCTCTTCACAGTTACGAACAACGCCCGATATATCCGCTATTGCACCGCCGTGCATATCATCAAGGTCTTGGTGCTTTCGGCCAACACCAATGATTTTTATGTCATCACCCTCAACACGGGCGACTAACGCTTTGACATACTCTGTCCCTATATCGAGCCCGACAATTACATTGTCAGCGGACCCGGATTTTAGTGGTAATCGTGTCTTTAGTTTGTCGAATATCATTCGCGTTCAATTATACAACGAAGCGCTTACGCTCGCAAAGGAATTATCCCTGTGGTTGCTTATAGCGGCGTAGCTGGCTCCAGATGCTCAACGTGCCGCCGGCAACAAGGGCGATAGCCCCGTATACTACCGACCACATATCTGACCCAGTATTAGCAAGTGTCTGCCCAGATGTCGTGCCAATATACAGAGGGTCCACTATGACACCATTCGCCGTTTTGTCACTATCGTACTCGCCGCCATCGACAAGCGTGTACTTCACAGTCGTTACATTATTGCCTCCGACAACTTCATTGCGTATAGTCACTGCACTCGTAATGTCTTGCAAAGCGCCGTCGACGCTCTTATAAATGCGTATCACTGAAGTGTCAGCATAGTATGTGCCCAATGTAATCGTAACATCTGCGGAGCCCCCTGTTGCCGTACAATTCAGCGTAAACCCAAGCCCTCCCAACACCGACACCCCTGAACCGGGCGAGGTTACACTGTCTGCACTGACGACAGCAGACGACGACGTGTCAATACTAGCGCACGTCGAGCTGCTGTTGACGGATACCTTCGCATGCGAAGCAGCCGTGTCTGCAGTTGAAGTGAGAGTGCTGAAGTCAAACGTGGTCACCGGAGCAGTGGCGTTACTTGTACCAACGTATACCGCACCGACCCGACTAGCATAATTTGCGGTTGCAACCATGATCAATCGACTGCCGTCAGAACTACTGGAGACCGACGCCCAGTTGGAATTTGTATAC
>CAXYYW010000114.1:0-2649 GCA_964293235.1 uncultured bacterium
CGTCGGAGTTAATTCCGTTGGACGATGCGCACTATGCGGCCCCGGGCCAGCACCTGCCACAACTTTGTGCGGTACGAACCCTGTGCAACTTGCGGGCTTGTGACCCCAAACGTAATCGAGTCGCCAAGCGGCATGATTTTGAGCTGCGAAGGAATGTTTTTGCCGCCAAATCGCAATGCGCCCCCTACAGAAACGCTTGAATCGAGTATAAGACTGGTAGTGCCGGAGGTACTCGACTCGACCTCCAGGCTACTCGTTGTTTCTGCAGCATACGAAGGCAGAGGAAGGGCCGTAAAAACGACTAGCGCAAGTACAGCGTAGCTGCGCCAAGAGCGTTTCGTATCAATGCTCCGGAGACGGGGTGTGTTGTGGTGTGTCATATAATCCATTCTCTTCACTCTGGAAGGTGGTGTCAAGCGCGGGTATTGTGCTACTGGTTATGCGGAGCGCATAGGCTTGGTTCTTCGAGCAACTTGAGTGTTGCCTCGACAATCTGCGTCTGCTGATCTTCAAGCGTAATATCTGCCGCATTGTCGCCTGCCTGTGGTCCATAACCACCAAACTGCGCATGATTGCCACCCTGTATTGCAGTATATTTGGTATCACTAGGAAGAATCTTCTTAGAAGCATCAATTTTCTCGGCGGTCGAAAGCCCGTCACGCGTACCATATATTGATGCAACTTTTAGGCTTGAATGCGACAGGTCATTGCTACTTGCCGGATATGATGCCCACAGTACAAGACCCGCAACTTTGTTATCTTTCGCGTACTCGGCCGCCATTGCTCCGCCTAGGGAGTGTCCGCCCACAACCCAACATTTGAGGCTGGAGTTAGTCTCTATAATCTTTGAGGCAGCGTTTATCTCAAACACTGCCAAGTTAAGTTTTAGCTGTGGAATGAAGACCGTGTAGCCTTTTGATGCTATCTGTTTTGCAACGTACGCGTAGCTCGCGGGTGGCACTTTTGCGCCTTGGTATATGACGAGTCCAACCCCGTTAGAATTCGTTGGCTTAAAAGTCACTCCGTTGCTCTGCTCGACGTTCACGGTGTCAGTGCTGTTAAGGGCTTCTGCCGCGAAACTACCTACTGGAGGCGTGCTCATCGCCCAGAAGATAAGTCCAGTCGAAGCAGCAAACAGCACAACGAGGACGCCGCTGACTACCCACTTCCATACTCTCTTCGAGAAAAACTTCATCTCTTAACTATAACACCCAGCAAGAATACATCGCTCGTACGATATGACCATATATAGTTCCCGTATCGGTCTCGGGTAAATTTGAGATTGCTTGCCTAAGCTTACTTCTTCTTGGGTGAGATGGCGATCTTCTTAGGTTCGGGCAGTGGGGTAAGAGGCACGCTTACACGTAGAACGCCGTCATCCAGATGCGCTTCAATCTTATCGGCATCAGCCCGCTTTGGCAAAGCAATACGGCGGTAAAAGCGGCCCGGGCTCTCCCGAATGGCATATTGTTTGTCTTTGTCCTCTTCTTTTTCGTGTTGCTCGGCACCAATTACCAATGCACCATTTTCCACCTCAATATTGACGTCTTTTTGTTCGAAGTTTGGTAGATGTGCCTCAACCACTAGGTTATTATCTTTGGTAAAGACATCCGTCGTTGGGATGTTCACGCCCTTTAACGGGGACATCCAGTCATCTCCAAAGAATTGTTTCTGTAATGCAGAGAGCTCTGCAAACGGATCCCATTTTACAAGATTGCTCATAATTTTCTCCTTTCATCATTGATTTAATGGTTTCCAGAGAAGCATAAAAGCTTCTATTTCTACTATAGGAAATTGGCACTCTCATGTCAAGAGTGCTAAATTATATCGATTTGTTTGGTTTACAATACCCCGCAGCGTGAATACGAATGGATATTCTTTAAATGCATCCTCTTGGCTCCGGCGGCTGGATAGCGACTTCGCTATGCTGCACCTAAGGTGATAAAAAATAAAGATAGTATATAAAAAGGAACCATCAAAAGTTGGTAGGGCCATAATTTATTACGCTTGAAGTGCATATAAATAAACATCAACAGAACTGGGATTAAAAATGCTATTGCGAGATACAGGTACGGTTGAGCTATGGTAAGGATGAACAAGGACAGAATTCCGACCAACTGATAGATAAACCATGATACATAGGCTGATATAAAGTGTACCGCCTCACTTTTACCCCGGGATGGTAAAACGGCTTGTATACAATCTAGGGCAATGAAAATTAGGGTCAATAAGAATAATATACTTTGACTCTGTGATTCGTAGAAAAAGGTATAGGCATATATAACAAATAGTATGTCTGCAACGATGTGCGAACCAAGATAAAGAAAAATTACTCCTTCTATCACTGATGGCATGTTCGCTAACGGAGTGTCGCACACCGTCAAAATTTTTCCATACTAAATATGCATGCACTACACTAACAATTAGCCCTGCTGTTAGCAACGTTGTGTAAATCATTGCTTATTATTACACAACATGTCCGGCGGCTGGATATCGCTCCGTTTCACTTCGCTCCTCCGCTCACAAACGGTCGAAAGCGAGCTTTCGCGTTCCTTTGCTCGCTACGCCGAACCGCGACCCCGTGAAAACTAAAGTTTTCACGGTCGCAGGATTCGGGACCAGCGTAGGTAGGCACGCAAAAGGCCCACC
>CAXYYW010000115.1:0-2621 GCA_964293235.1 uncultured bacterium
TTTGTCATCTTAAAGCCGTTCAGATTTGTCGAGTTAAACTGCTTAAATGCTCCGACAATAGCCTGCATGCGGAGCTTTGCGGTCGACTGGCTATTACCAAGGTAGGCTATACGAATTTTGACCTGGTAGCCGAGTTTAGTCGACTTTTTCTCTATTTCGCTAACACGCGTTTTGTCTCGTTCTGTAAGTTCACGTTTCGCCTCTTTTGCACTTTCTTCAGGCGGTCTCCAGAGGGCGGCAATCATCTGGAGGAGGTACATGCCGAGTCGCCCGAAGCCGTCGCCCATAGCAAATGGCGTACCATTCTTAATCCTCTCTGCAAATGCACTGGCACGTTTATGCCAGCCGTCGGCGATAGGCCTGGCTAGGAACTGAATCCATACCTCTTCGTCATCGTCCTCAAGTTTGGCTAGCGTGGCAGTAATACCAGCGAGCGGGTCGACTTCGAAGCTCTGGAAGGTCTTTATAGGCAGCATTTCGTTATCGGTTGGGACGAGCTCGGCCGTATACACGACATCGTGCTTTATATGCCGCTTCGTATAGTCTTCATCGGCTTCATGAATCTGTACCGTTGGATATTGGGCATAGATTTGCCCCTCAACAAAGTTCTGGAGGTGTTTTGGTACCCAGACGTAAAAACGTATCAGCTTCCCCACAGCAGCTACTTCAAAGCTGACGTGCTCTTGCATACCGCCGCTCATACGGAGTTCGGTGCGGTCACGCAGGATGCCGTGAAGACTGGCGAACATCTGTTCGGCAGCGAGTTCCTTCTTGTCGGTGGTGCGCGGAATCTCGAGTATAAGCAAATGATGCTCTATGTGTACAAGCGTATCAGCCTTCTTATAATTGCGACGCGCCAGATATATGAGCACTATAACAACTGGTATCCAAACGTACCACAGTGATAGTAGACCAAAGAACAGCGACAGAAGTGTGCCCATGACTCCTCTATTTTCCCTCAAATGCCTCTAGGAAGCAAATTGCTTACGCCTCTGGCTCACGAAGTTCGTACGTGGCTTTGGCGACTCGTTTGAATTCTGGTTTGCTTTGGAGGTTGAGTAAGATGGTTGTTTCGCGAACTTGACGGCTCTTCAGCACGCGCCGAACAATCTCGTCTCGGTGCAATGGAGCGCCTTCTTTTTTCAAAATTTCGGCAATGATATCAGAGACAGTGCCCTTCTTGTAGCCCCATTCGGCAAGCGCATAAATACCGCGGCCTATAAGGACAAAACGCTTGTCTTTTATGAGTTCGTTATGGATAGCCTGGGTCGTGACATCTTTGCGTTTGAAATCAGATGCCTTGATAGCCTTCGCAATGTCGGAGAAGTGAAGCGGCTTGCCACCATCATTCAAAATAACGTAAATCTTGTCACGAATGTTCTTTGGGTTGACGCTTGGCCATTTTACAAGGCCCCAGACACCCTTGAGTTCAGCAAGGTCCTTCGAGAGCGTTGCAATACCACGGACTTCACTTGGCTTGTTGTAGCCATCGACTTTAGAGAACAGCGCTTCAAGGTCTATGGCGCTACCATATTCTTTAATGGTCTTGACCATGTCGTCGACTGCTTTTCGGAGTTTCTTCTCGTCCGAGAAGCTATCTTTCAGGGCAATACCCTGGTGGTAGCGGTCGTTTTCATCAAGAGTCGTAAGGCGTGGTGCGAGCTCGGCTATAAAGCCTACTTGAGCCTTCAGGCGGTCATCGGCACCTGGGACAAGGGCGCTTGCAAGGTCGGAAAGTCGGGCGGCGTTCCCCATTTCACTGAGGTGGCGGACAAGTACTTTCTCAATCTCGGCAACGTCCTTCTGCCCTTCTTCGGCAGCAATCTTCAGACGTATAAGTATGGCCTTCTCGAGCTGGCGGACGCGCTCACGGGTGATACCCAGAAGCTCACCTATTTGCTCAAGTGTTTCCTTGCGGTCGTACAACCCAAAGCGGCGCGAGATAATTTCGCGTTCTCGCTCCCTGTCTATGTGGCCCAGAACCGCTTCAACGGCTTTCTTGATATCTGGGTTGCTTTCGGCTGTGACTGACTCGCTCATGGGTGTAAAGTCCTTCTCTTTCGTCTTACCTTAGTTAAATCATTGGTTTCGCTTGTGCCCAACTTAGCGATCGATTTATATGTATTTTACAACTAATTGCCTGTAAAGTCAAATACATTTTTACTTATTTTTCTCGGTCGCTCTCTACACCCCTATTATAGCATATTCTCGACGCGGGTGGTAAATGATTATTTCGGGCTTTTTTGCAGCGAGAATTATGATTAGCCTGCTCACATTTCACGACAGAGTCAATGTTTACCTCTGTTATTTCAGCTGCCTAGATATGACGAACCCACCCGATGGCGAATCCCTTTCTGCCGATAGCTGGCGCCATCGGGAGGTTGTTCGTCATGGGTGGGCTTGATGGAGCGCGCCTCACGCGGTGGTTGATCTCACCGCCTGGCGTGCCAGCGCAAGTGCCGGCATCCAGAACGTGATCAGTGCCAGGAATGCCGGGGCACTCACGATCAGGACCGGCCAGATGCCTACCATCCAGGCTGTGTAGACATCCTGGATTCCCGCGTACCTGATTACAGTGACGCTTGCCATGCACCCGATCGTGACTGCTGTACAGGGGACTA
>CAXYYW010000116.1:0-2601 GCA_964293235.1 uncultured bacterium
GATGACATGTCCTTGTCTCTGGATAAGGATGCGGCACTGGCCTATGCAAATGAGCAAGCGAAAGCGCAGCTTGTCGCTGCGGGCACATCGACCGTCACTATGGTAGACGGCAGGGAAACGGGGCGCACGGCAGCCGCAACGGGACGGGGCGTTAACGCCGACCAGCTGACGAGTGATCTGACGAGCGCGCTATTTGACGACGGAAAAACTGCTATTACGTTGAATTTTGTAACGACACAGCCAAATGTCACCTACAACCGTTCGTATACCTATTCGCAAGCGGCACTTCAAGCGTATATAGACGAAGTAACGGCCGGGGGTAATATAGAGATTGCCGTGACGCAGCTCGACGGGGCAGGGTGGACGGCGGCCTCTGGAGCGACGAAAAGTGTCGTGTCGGCGAGTACCTATAAACTCTTCATTTCGCTACTACTCTTTGAGAAGATTAACGCCGGTGAACTGAGCTGGTCAAGCACGGTCAAAAATGTCGGCACGAGCGTTGACACATGCCTCTACAACACTATCATTTACTCGGCGAACCCTTGCCCAGAGGAGTGGATTAGCGAATGGGGCAGGCAGTGGATCAATAATTCGCTCTACGCGAAGGGCTTTTCAACAGCGACGACCTTTATGGCGCCAGATGCGACGCATACGTCGGCGGGTGATTTGCGCAAGCTTCTCATAGGGCTATACAACAACTCACTCTATACTTCGGCAGATGCGGCAAAGCTTCTAGGCCTCATGAAGAGCCAGGTCTACCGAAGCGGCATTCCGGCCGGTTCTGAAGGCGTCGTGGCAGACAAAGTTGGCTTCCTCTGGGATTACTTGAACGATGCAGCTATAGTCTACCACCCCCGTGGAACATATGTGCTTGTCATTATGACAAAGGGTGAATCGTGGGCAAAAATCGCCGAAATTACGAAACAGCTCGAAAATATCATGTATCCATAAAAAATTCGCGGAAGCATTAGGGGCAAAACAGTTGCATTTTTTCTCTGTTTATGTTAGAATTTACGGCAGTCTCACCTCGTAAGGAGGGGTGAGAAGTCGTTTGGTTGAGGTGTGCGTCACGCTTTCGGGCATCAGCTCGGGAGGCAATTGTTAGCGCGCGCTTTTCCCGACGGTTTGAAAACTGATTCATCTCTCAAACCGACGACTTTCAGCTGCTTGTACAGAGCTTAGACTGCTTTGCCTGTAGCTGGAAGGTTTCCGGCTACAGTATTTGTCTCGAGGAGGGACAATGAAGATTACCCCCAAGCGGGTGCTGAGTGGGATTGGTGTTACAGCACTGCTGGCAAGTACAGCATTGCTGTTCGCTATCCCCGCCAGTGCCGAAGGGTCTCCGGACCCGTCGGCTTCGCCAGAGACGACCACCGCGGTCGTCCAACCGCAACGTCACTCGTCATCGGCTCCGCCGTCATCTTCGGCTCCGGCCACGACGGAAGCTCCGGCTTCGCCATCGGCTCCGCCGTCATCTTCGGTCCCGGCTTCGTCATCGGCTCCGGCCACGACGCATCCGGCCGTGACGGCTGCCGCCACGCTCAGGCACGACGGTGGTGTTGATCTGCTCGTTGCGAATGTGGGCGATGTGGATCTCACGTGCAAGGTAACCTTCGGCACGGAGGTCATCAAGAACGTGTTGGCCCTGAAGGTCAACCAGAGTCAGGGCTACACCAGGTACCCCGACCCCGGCACCTACACTTTCACCGTGGACTGCGGCGGGGGTGTGAAGGCCTCTGACGAGGTCACGGTTCCGGGTGAGACGCCGACTCCCACGCCGACTCCCACGCCGACCCCGACCCCGACGCCGACCCCGACGCCGACCTTCGACCCGTGCAAGCCGTTCCCCGGCTCGGTGAAGACCACCGACAAGGACGGCAACGTCGTCAACGGCAACAAGTACGAGACCAAGGCCGACGTGTATGTCTACGGGGATCACTTCTCCGCAGACCTCTCCAAGGTCTATATCAAGGTCGTCGACCCGTCCGGGGTGACTGATCTGTCGGCTGTCAAGGAAGTCACCGTCACGAACGGAGGCTTCGGCCCCGTTCAGCTGCCCGCCTTCCAGGACAGCCCCAACAACGGTGGCGAGTACAAGGTGCTCGTGAGCGGGAGTCCTGACTTCGTTCAGGACTGTCTCAAGTCGGACAACTTCAAGGTCAAGGCTTCCGAGCCGACCCCGACTCCCACGCCGACGCCCGACTGCGTCAAGAAGCTGGACTCGTCCAACGTGAAGGCGCTGTACGGGAAGTCCGACTTCGAGGCAACGGTCAAGTACGTCGGCGGCAAGCCGATTTGCGAGGGCGTTGAGGTCGCGGTGTCCCTGAATGGCTACGACACGGACGGCCCGACATGGCCGACCAGTGGCGACCAGAAGTTCCGGGATCACGTGACTGTGGTGGTCAGCAAGGACAAGACCGAGGGCACGCTCTCGATCCTGTCCACGAAGTGCTACTACCAGACTGACCTGTTCTGGGGTTCGACCCGTTACGACGGTGTCGATGGGGCTCTGCCTCACTACCCAGACGTAGTCACGCCGCACAACATCATCGCTGCCCGCAACGGTGGCAAGGAGTGCCCGACCCCGACGCCGACCCCGAC
>CAXYYW010000117.1:0-2598 GCA_964293235.1 uncultured bacterium
TACACTCGCTGCAGATCAGCATATTGTCAACCCGGGGCAAATAGCTGAATACCAAGTAACGATAACTGCTCCTGACACCGCAGCACCTGGACAATATAGTGAAAAATTTCTAGTAGTCCGAGATGGCGCAATCAACTGGAATATGCAAGCGGAAGTGGAGACCATAGTTACCGTTGTTAACAAGTTTCAGGCAACTCTCTTAGAACACACCTCAAAGAATCTTGCAGGCTTCCAAAACACGCGAGTAGGAACAGAAAACATAAGATACCTTAATTCTGGTACTGCCATATGGAAAGATGACGTGTCCCGAACGGCGAGTGAGCCAAGCGTTCATTTCGCAACTTCTGGACCCGTTAACCGCTCAAGCAACTTCTCCGCAACCTGGCCTACTAAAGAGCGCCCAAACCTCACTTTTACGAAAGTATATGAATCCGACGGCACTACACTTGCTGCAGATCAGCATATTGTCAACCCGGGACAAATAGCTGAATACCAGGTAACGATGACCGTTCCTGATAGGCTCAACTGGGGGATATACGAAGAATGCTTCCAGATAGTCGCCGATGGTTATAGCTGGTGGGACATGGGAGGAAAAACTTGCGGGACGGTCCAGGTGCACCAATCAGTCTTCAGCACTGCCCAATACACGCAAAGTGTTTACCCGTTACTAGCACAAGGTGAGTCATCAACATCTTTTATTGCCTTCAAAAATACAGGGAACGCAGCTTGGTACGACGACTCTTCCGCGGGTATAGGTATTCGCCCCGTACATCTCGCCACAGCCATGACCGTAAACAGAACCTCGGTGTCAGCGTATGGATGGCCTACCAAGGAACGTCCTAATCTCACTTTTACGAAAGTATATGAATCCGACGGCACTACACTTGCTGCAGATCAGCATATTGTCAACCCGGGTCAAATAGTTGAATTTGAGTTCGGCCTCAAGAACTACAGCATCCTGCCTGGACAGTACATTAGAGAGGGGTTCACTCCTGTGCTTGAGGGTTCGTATCGTTGGAGCATGTCAACCCAGCAAGTCTGGCTAGACGTCATCGGCAAATAGCGCCCCTTTGGGAGCAATAATAATTAGGCTTAGGTTCTTCTTTTGCGATTCACACGTAGGGCAAGCTGTGGGTCTACTGGGAAGCCCGTACTCTGCTCTTTATACACCTTAAAGGGTACTGCATCATCCCAACTATCATACATATACCCGTCAGGATCCGATGCTGAAACACACACGGTATATTCCCCTTCGTTAAAGATATTGGGGATTACCCAATCCATTTGTATCACTTCTCCAGATTTGATGTTTCTTATGACCTGCTGACGTATTTTGTTATTGCTACCAAACAAGCGAGTCCCAGCACTGTCCATTATAGAAACGCCAGCAACTAGTTCGTCGACATCCCTTGAGCTGCCGATACTTGTACGGACGCCTAATTCTGGATCCTCCGGACGCAATATTGTCTTATCGATAGCTACATTATCAAAGAAAAGTTCTTTACTGCCCCAGTGCTTCTTCTGACGAGCAAGTTCTTCATTAATTGCATCCTCCTCCTGAAACATCCTCGTGTAAGCTGTCGCAACCCTATCGGGGCTGCCTGAGACAACGACCTCTCCGTTATTGATAAGCATAGCTTTGTTGCAATACTCGCGCACGGCATTCATATCATGAGTTATAAGTATGACTGTCTTTTTTTCCTTTTTTAAGCCTTTGAAATAATTAAAACATTTCCTTTGGAACTCAGCATCTCCGACGGCAAGCACTTCATCGATCAACAGCACATCCGACTCGGCAAGTCGAGTCGCGATAGAGAAAGCAAGTCGCACCTGCATCCCTGAAGAGTAATTCTTCAATTTCCTATCCATTGCTTCTTCGAGTTCGGCGAATGCAACTATCTCTTCATATTTTTTATCTACTTCTTCTTGAGAGAACCCAAGGAGTGCCCCGTTGAGGTATACATTTTCACGGCCTGTCAAATTCCCATTAAACCCGACTCCAAGTTCAATAAACGGTACCACCCTACCCTTCGTCTTAACCGTCCCCTTGTCGGGTTCATATATCCCAGCAAGGATCTTAAGTAGTGTACTCTTGCCGCTACCATTCCTCCCGACAACCCCGAAGAAATCTCCCTCTTCTAACGAGAAACTAATCCCCTTAAGTACCTGTTGAAGAGAAGCTCTTTTGTCCTGACGACGCCCTCGTAGAGCGGCTAGCGGGTGCACTATATTTTCTTTAATTGTCGAACTTGCTGAGCTACCGCCAAACGCCTTATGTAGCTCTCTGACGACTACTATCTTATCGTTTGTATTTACCCCATTAGTTTGCGGCTGTTTTGTCATATCTTAAATATACTCCGCGAATCGTTTTTCATGCCTACTGAAGTAAACCCTCGATATAATTAGCACCAGGACTACGATACCAATGGAGATAGAACGAGCAATCCATGCAGAGTCGCCGTACACTTGTTCAGGGCCTGATGTGCTGGTTGTTACCAGTATAGTCCTTAAATCTTGTACGATTTGTGCTATTGGGTTAAGCAGCAAAATTTTTGCTGCAAGAAGTGAGTAATTGTCAATCACAAAGCTCAGTGGGTA
>CAXYYW010000118.1:0-2549 GCA_964293235.1 uncultured bacterium
AAACGCATCGGAGAAAACCAAAGTAGTTATACAAAAAGACCCCAACTGGGGTCTTTTTGTTTGGCCGGAATGATTACCAGCTGCGCTGACGGAATGAACCGCCACCGTCGCCGCCAAAATCGCGGCGTGGCTTGTCTTCGCGAGGACGCGCTTCGCTGACAGTAATTGTGCGACCGTCAAGCTCAGAGTTGTTGAGCTTCTCGATAGCAGCATCAGCTTCTTTGTCGTCATCAACCCCGACGAAACCGAAACGGGGTGAGCGCCCGCTGTCGCGGTCAGTAACAACCTTCGCGCTTGCAACGGTGCCACACTGAGCAAAATGCGCTTGAAGCGTATCGTCAGTGGTGCCCCATGCGAGACTACCTATAAAAAGTTTTTTGGACACGTATATTTTCCTTCGTTACCAATAAATTTCAGTTCGACCGCGCCGTTTTCTATCTTACGAAGTAACCTATACGCTATCCTGAACAGCACTAGTTAAACACATTCTTCATATAAAAGCTACAACAATTTGCATTTTAATAATGCTTACGGTATAACGTTAGATGAGGCTGGTGCGCTACGGGTTTGGCGTACTAGAAGAAATAAACACATTCTAAAACAAAAAACCCGGGTGGGCGCGCAACAGCTCATAAAAAATTACTCCTAACGTTAGGAGTAATTTTTGTGGTGGAGTATGGGAGATTCGAACTCCCCACCTCTTCCATGCCATGGAAGCGCTCTACCAAATGAGCTAATACCCCATGGTGGAGTGCAGCGGACTTGAACCGCTCGCCTCGACAATGCGAATGTCGCGCTCTACCAGATGAGCTAGCACCCCTCGTGCGATATGGCGTACGTATTATAACAAATGATGCAACAGGGTGACAGGGGTATTCTGTCTCAAATGATATACTATGAGCATATGTTTAAATCTATCGTCCGTTCCATGATGGAACGTAAAGTAAAGAAATATTTTAAAAAACATAAGCCACTGCTTGTCGTCGTTGTCGGGAGCGTTGGAAAAACCAGTACAAAAAACGCTATTGCGACCGTTCTGGCTGAAAAATTCCGTGTTCGGGCACACGATGGCAACTACAATATGGACGTATCCGTTCCTCCTGCGCTTCTCGGAGTAGTTTTCCCTGAAAAGGTCCATTCTGTCGGTGCGTGGCTAGATGTTCTGAAAGCTATGTCGCTGCGGATCAAAGAGGACAAAGATGTCGACGTCATAGTACAAGAGCTTGGAACGGACAAGCCGGGCGACATACCATATTTTGCGAAGTATCTCCGACCAGATATTGCGGTTGTTACTGGGGTGAGCGAGGAACATATGGCAAACTTCGCCTCGCTTGATGACGTGGCGAAGGAAGAGCTATCGGTAGCGGCGTATTCAGCGCTCACTATAGTAAATCGTGACGATGTCGATGCCCGCTTTGCCTCGCTTGCTTCGACAAGTAACATTGATACATATGGGCTCGGCGATCACGCGGAATGTCGTTTTGTAGTTGAAGAAGCGAACCCGCTAGACGGCCGCATGGGCAAGCTTATCTCGCCGGAGTGGGGCGAGCTGCCAGTTGGTGCTCAGCTTGTTGGTGACCATGCGCTAAAGGCGGTTGCGGCAGCAGCGTGCGTTGCGACAAAGCTTGGACTTGGTTCAAAGGAAATTGCCATGGGCGTGAGCAAGATACGCCCAAGTAAAGGCCGCATGAACCTTCTGCGTGGTCTAGAAGGATCAACCATTATAGATGATACCTACAATGCCAGCCCGCTTGCAGTCACCGCTGCGCTTAGCACCCTTTACAAAGTCGATGCTCCGCAGCGCATTGCTATCCTTGGCTCAATGAACGAGCTTGGGGCAATATCGGCCTCGGCGCACGAAGCTGTTGGCAAAATGTGCGATCCAGCAAAACTGGAGTGGGTGATAACTATTGGCGATGAAGCGGCGAAGTATCTCGCTCCTGCCGCCGAAAAGCAAGGATGTCAGGTTCGTTCATTTAAGACACCGTATCAAGCGGGTGGTTTCGCACATAGCGTTCTTCGAGAGGGCGGCGTTGTGCTTATAAAGGGCTCGCAAAACGGTGTGTTTGCAGAAGAGGCGGTAAAAGAACTGCTGCATAGCACCGATGACGAGGAACAGCTGGTGCGGCAAAGCGAGTATTGGCTGAAGATAAAACAAGAGCAGTTCAGCGCATTTCAAGACGATATTGCCGAATAAATAAACATAAGCTATTATCGTACGTAGTAATAAGGGGGTTTAACTATGGGTCCACAAGAACCAGAAAAAGAAGTTCCTCCGGTAGAGCCGGAGCAACAATCGGTTTCGCCGTCAGAGGCACCAATGCAGCAAGAGGCACCACAGACGCAAGAGGCGTTTCCGGGACAAGCTGCGTCAACACCGCAACTACCGGTTAAAAAGTCGAAAAAGGGTCTCATAATCGGCCTTATTGTGGCAGGCGCCGTTTTGCTTGGTCTCGCGGCGGGAACGCTTGTCTATGCATTTGTCTATAACAGCCCTGAAAATGCCGTAACAGATGCATTCAGCAAGGCGCTTACCTCAAAGAGCGGCA
>CAXYYW010000119.1:0-2543 GCA_964293235.1 uncultured bacterium
CCCGGGCACTTTGCTGTTGCTCTCCCCCCCCCCCCCCCACCCTGGGGCCCCCGCCGCGGCCGCCCCGCCCCCCCCCCCCCCCCCGGGCGCGGGGGGGCCGCGCCCCCCGGGGGGGGGGTCTCCGGTGGCGGGACCGGAGATGCCGACACGGGATGCATTCCGTGTCGACGTTTAGGAGTGAACCCGGCCGGGGGCCGGGGTCGGGTTTGCCGACCGGGTTCACTCTGCGACGAGAGCCACGCTCCTCCTCCCTGAGGGATGGGATGGAGGCAGGCTCTTCATCGTGTGCGGAGGGGCCGCACATCCCGAGGGTGGGGTTTGACCCACCGCGAAAATTCGGGTTTCTGGATACAACAGCGAGGACCGAAGTCACTCGCAGTGTCTTTTCATTATAGCACCTTAAGCAGTTACTTGTCAAGTACTGCTCTGTTTATGAAAGCAAGTTGTCTTCGAAGGCGAGAATACCTTTGTAATTTGCATCAAAATCATCGGGGAGGTTAAAATCAAGCGCCATAATATGCTGCCAAACAGTGGTCATGAGCATTGTAAACTCGGTCATTCTTTCATCATCGTAGGTATAGTCCAGCAAAACTATCTGACCTGCCCGGTCTGGTTCGACGAATTCTATGCGCGCTCCTGTTACGGTGTACCCTTCAAAATGTCTGGAATGTTCTATGAGGAGCTTATACATCATGAGCTGCTGTTCGTAGTGATGCAGCTTTATTTTTTCGTGCTCATCCCTGCCCCTCCAACTTGAAGCAGCTTTACCCGTTTTGTAGTCCGTTACAAAAATAGTTTTTTCATCGGTATCGATATCTATAAGATCTATGGCGCCGGTAATGTGTGCGTCTCCAACAACAACCGCTTCGCCAGAGAAGCTCTGCTCAACGAGTTGTGAGGGCTGGAAGCTGTCGTAGCGCTGGTCGAGAAATGCCGTCAGTGCTTTTACGCCACGCGCTGTAAAATGCTGCACGTCGCGTTCCGACAGCTGAGTTTGTTGCAGCAAAGTTTCAAAATCATGGACGATGTCTTCGGCAGGCCGTTTTTTTCCAGTTGCGGCGAGGTGCTGGTGAGCGCGTTGCAATGCGCCGTGCATAGCTGAGCCGTATGCCGCGCTTGGTGACATGGCTTCGGGGATTCGGAGTAAGTTGTGCAGCAGGAAGTACTCTGGGCCGCCCTTTGTAACGTCGAGGTAATTGTTGAGATGCGTCGCGCTGAGTCGGTAGCGTTCAAGTACGGGCATGAGAAGTGCCTTCCTGTCGATCTCGGCAACGTCGACAAGCGGTGTATACCATGCATCTTCATGGGCTTTTGTGAGCTCTGCGGTTGGAAGTGACGGCCGTTCCGTAAACGGCAGTGACGTGAGCGCGCCGGCTGGCAGGAGTGCTTTGCCCTGTTCATTTGAACGAGCGGCGAAGATGTGGAGTGAGTTACGGGCTCGTGTCAGAGCAACGTACATAAGGCGGATGCGTTCATCGTATTCATCGCCTGCTGGCGAAAGCGGTAAGTTTGTCGGGAACGACAGTAATGGGCTCCGCGAGTGGGCGCTTGCACCCCAGACGGATTCATGAGCGTCGGTTATATACACAGTATCAAACTCTAACCCTTTTGCTTTGTGCGCGCTAAGGAGCGTGACGCTCGTGTTGTCGTCACCGAGTTCCGTATTTGCGGCTAATTGCACGCCGAGTTCGCGGCAGACTGAGAGGTATTCTACAAAATCATCGAGTTTCAGCAGTTTGCCGGGCCGGTAATCGCGAAGTGCTCCGCGGATTTTTTGCAGTGCGCCAAGATGTGCGAGATAATCGCCGTTCATCGCGTCGGCATTGCCAAAGAAATACTGCATGTACGGCGACACGAACTCGTCACCTGACTGACCTATGCCTAAGCAGTAGTCCAGTACGAGCTCAAGTGGCTCAGTCTTTGCATAACTAGCGCCGACTATAAGCCATTCGGCTATTTCATTTAGCCGTCCGTTGTCGTCGAGCATGAGCTCTAGCCAGAATTTCTTCTCTTTATGAGCCTTCAGGCTGAGCTCCCAAATCTGTTTTGCTGGGACTTCCCACGCTGGGTGTGCAAGCAGCTCAGACAGGTGCACGTTTGCTTCGTCAAATTCTTCCCGTGCGATATGCCACAATACGTGAGCAACGCTTTCAAGCTGGACGACAGGCTCGCTATTGAGCACGTTCTCTTGTCGTTCATAGCGAACTTTCACACCCGCGGCTGTTAGGTGAGGTAATAATTCAACGAGTTCGCGGTGATGGCGGGCTATAACAGCAGTTTTCGCTGACTTTTGAGACGCGAGAGCCCGTGCAAGTTCGGCATGTGACTCTATGGTTGTTTCAAATGAAAGTCCCTGGACGGCAGCCTTTTCTAGTTTATGGTGCGGTGTCAGTACCTTCGAAACATGCATGAGGCTATTTTCGAGCCGTTCGTCGGCTTGGGTTATGACATCGCGAGCAAGCGACAGTATAGGCATGGCGGAACGATAATTGTCGGTGTGCGTTATAACCTCAACGTTGCGGTAGCGGGACGTAAAATCGAGT
>CAXYYW010000120.1:0-2507 GCA_964293235.1 uncultured bacterium
TTAAAAATGCGGCGAAGATATATAGAGATTCTATGATTAGAGGTGCCGCAGGAGCAGGGCGGTGGCTTGAGAGAAGCATGGGTGTTGAACCTGAATCGCCCCCCGAAGAACAGAGTGCCCTTAAGAAGCTTGGCAACCATGTTGTCGGCTCTGTGATATTTGGATACTTTGCAAACACGGTTCCTGGCTTTCAAGCTTTACGCAGCCGCTAGGTGACTTGCTTTATGCTTATGCTTTAAGCATACTAACTGGTGTGAATACTGTGACTTATTTGCTGACGTTTATTCCGCTCATTTCGGCTGTAATTGTTGGGCTTGTTATCCTTGTTAATAACTACAAATCAGCGGTTCATCGTTGGACAGGGTCGTTGATACTATTTTGCGCACTTTGGGGTGTGGCTGCAACACTACCAAACCCACTGTTCAGTGACCAAACTAACCTTTTAATCATACGATTTGCATTTATCTTTGCGATAGGAATGTCCTATTCGCTCATGAGATTCGCACTCGTTCTTAGTAGGCGCCAGGGAGGAAAGCTAGTCATATGGAATATTGCAAGTATTGTAGCTTTAGTCTTAACTATGACCCCACTCAGCCTCGCGTCGAGTTCAGCGCAAGGCAACATTATAACGGTAGAACGTGAGCCTATGTATTTTGCGGTTTTAGCCGTTATTATTTTGCAAGCGCTGGCAGGCATAGTGTATTTGTTGACGTATTACAGGCGGCTGAAGCCGAGTCGGTCTAAGGCTCAGATAGCATTGGTCCTGGCTGGCCTCGCAGCGGGTTCGCTTGCGGCCATAACCACGAACGCTATTCTGCCGAATCTCTTCTCGGGGCTTCAGTCTTCGTATTTTGCATGGGTGACGGTCACAATTTTTACCATAGTACTTGTTTACGCGGTTCTTCGTCATAATTTCTTAGACATCAAAGCGACTTTATCGGAGAGCGCGGGATATATTCTTGCGACCTTGCTGCTAATTGTACTTTATTATGGCCTCAACGTACTATTTGACGTACTGGGTATACTCTCTGGCCGTAATGACAGTGAGTACATGATGCGTAATGTCCTCATGTTGGCGCTCTTATCCGGGCTTCATTGGCGTTTTCGAGGATTCTTCGCGGAAAAAACGGGACAAATTCTTGCTAGAAGAAAATACAAGGTCAGTGAACTGTACCGTCAACTTGCTGCAAAGCTAACAAATACAAGTAGCCTGGAGGATATTCTCCGTATAGGGAGTGAGGGTCTAAGAAGGTATGTTGGCTTTGAGTCAGTGGGTATTTATGCTCGTAATTCATCAGGTGCTGTTGTACGGTACTCATCCGGGCGTGTTTCGAAGCTGGACGATCGGGACTATGAAAAACTTGTTCAAGCCCTTGGCCGCGAAAAGAATACAAGAATTGAAGCCGATCCGTATGAGACAACCATGTCTGAACTACAGTCACTGGTTATAGCAAACGGTTTTGTGAGTGTTAGGGCAATTACCTCCCCAGATGGTGTACTCGGCATAATTTGCAGCGGCGTACTAAAGCGTGGCGCCTATAGCAGTGACGATGCAGAGGCAATTGATACGGTTGCATCCGAGCTCTCGACTGCTATCGAGAAGGCGTTGTCTGTCGAGACAATAAAACACTTTAATACACAGCTTCAAGAAAAAGTCGACGAAGCGACAGTTGAGCTCAAGGCAACAAACAAGCGGCTCAAGCAAATGGACCAGACAAAAGACGAGTTTATATCACTTACGTCGCATCAGCTTAGGACACCGCTCACGACCATAAAAGGGTATATTAGCATGCTTTTGGACGGTGATGCTGGCGAGTTACAGCCGCAGCAGCGCAAGCTGCTTGAAGAGGCGTTCAACAGTTCACAGCGCATGGTGCATCTTATCAGCGACTTCCTGAATATCTCGCGTATCCAGACGGGGAAGTTCATGATAGAGCTTGCTGACGTGAATCTCGCGGATATCTTAGACGAGGAGATAGAACAGCTGCGTATCAGCGCCTTGTCACGTCAAATCAACCTTCACTACGATAAACCAGCAGACTTTCCGATTATGCCGCTTGATGATGGTAAGATCCGTCAGGTTATGATGAACTTCATAGATAACGCCATATACTACTCGCCAGCAAACAGCACCATAACGGTGACGCTGTCACATACGACGTCAACGGTTGAGTTTAAGGTTATAGACCAGGGCATAGGCGTGCCAAAAGATGAGCAGCACAAGTTATTTGCAAAGTTCTCGCGTGCGTCAAATGCAAAACGCCAGCGACCTGATGGCACTGGCATAGGGCTCTTTATGGCAAAAAAAGTTATTGTTGCGCTTGGCGGTGCAATTATCTTTCAAAGCGAAGAAGGAAAAGGGTCGACCTTTGGCTTTCGCCTCAATCGACCCAAGTCCTAGATTATTTTTCGCGTGTTAGTTTGATGCGAGTTCGCGGCGGCGTTGGATAAAATATGTTGCGCCGTAGGTGCCAGCTGCTGCAGCAGGGACGAGAAGCCGGGTGCTG
>CAXYYW010000121.1:0-2397 GCA_964293235.1 uncultured bacterium
ATTGCGAATTTGCTCGAAGCGAGCGGGGCGCACACCTACCGAGTGAGTTATCACGGTGATGTCGGGGCGCATGTCGGCAAGAGCATGTGGGCACTGCTGCGGTATGTTGAAGGAAATGCAGACAAGCTGCACGAAGTGCCAGCGGATGAACACAATAATTTTATGAGCCGTATGTACGCGGATGGCGCGAAAGCGTACAAGGAAGATGAAGCGGCAAAGGCCGAGATAGATGAACTCGCAAAACAGTCATTTACGCGTGAGGACCCGCTCTATGCCGCCGTGTACGAAACTATCTTCAGCTGGAGTTTTGAGCAGATTGACAGGACTGTTGCGCGGCTTGGTAACAAGCCTGTTGAGCGGAAATTCTTAGAGAGCGAAGCTGACATGCGTGGCGTAAAGATAGTGCGCGACAATGTACCGGGCGTATTCCAGGAAAGTGACGGCGCACTCATATTCAAGGGAAGCGAGCATGGTAGTTTTGACAACGTTTATGTAAATAGAAACGGCCAAGGGCTGTATGGCGCGCGCGATCTCGGCCTTATGCAACTAAAGAATGAGCAGTACCACCCGGACAAAAGTTACATTGTAACGGCAGAAGAGCAGAAAGATTATTTCAAGGGAGTGATAGCGGCGGGGGGACTTGCTATGCCTGACCTTAAAGATGTTGGGGTAAATATCTCAACTGGCACGGTGAAGCTGGCTACAGGGAAGATGAGCTCGCGTGATGGTGATGTTCTCGAGATTGCGTGGTTGTTCGACCAAGTTGCGGACGCAATCCGTGCTCGGGGTGGGGAAGTGACTGACGATGTTGTCGCTGGAGCGCTTCGCTATGCGTTCCTAAAAGTCCGCATTGGCAGTGACGTAATCTTTGACGTGAACGAGTCGGTCAGTATACAAGGCAACAGCGGGCCATACTTGCAGTATGCACATGCTAGGGCATGTTCGATTTTGGATAAGGCAAATAATCAAAACATAGTAGCCGATGAGGCCCAATTGGACGAAAATGAACGTGCACTCGTACGAAAATTAAGTGAATTTTCCGAAATTGTAGAAAAAGCAACGGCCGAATTGATGCCTCACCACGTCTGCAACTATTTGTACGAACTCGCGCAGGAGTTCAATCGTTTCTATGAAAAATGCCGCATCATCGGAGATGAACGTGAAGCTATCCGTCTATCACTTATCGTGCGATATCGCGACACGCTTTCAAGTGGCTTAAATTTGCTTGGAATAGTTGCGCCTGAGAAGATGTAAGCGTATACTCCTTACCTAAGGAATTATGCCCCATATGAGTACAACCAGCGCACAATTCGGAATGATGCTACTAGTCATTCTTTGTGATGCTGACTCGGCGGTGTAGTTCTTAGTACGAATTCTGAAACCTCATCACCGCCGAGAACCTCGGCGGTTTTGTTGTTACAGAGCTCGGTGCAGCCAGGGCGATGGTCGCCCGCTGCAAAAGACAAGGAGGAATTGTGGTTGAAAACGCGGTTGTTACTGCGTCGGAAGCGGCAGTCAGCCAGATCATGGCGGCGCTCCGAAGGCTTGCCTGGAAAAGGGCCTCTCAGGTAGACTCGCTTCCGCCTGGTGTCGTCTACAGCCGATACAGGATTGACCAAATCCTGGGGGGCGTCTTGGACGAGGTTTGTCCAGTACTCGAGGCTTTCACCCGCGGCGAGACCCAGGAAGCACTTGATGTCCTGGTCTGCCAGGGAAAGATCACGCTCGAGAAGCTTCCGTCGTACGACCTGTACACGCTCACGGTCTGTTCACTCAACCAGCAGTGAACAGACCATGGCTTCGGTTGATTGGCCTATCGGCTCTACTGACCGAATTCCTGGGTGGCGGAGTGCTAGGCGTAACATGCCAAGCCTCTGTCACCCAGGCCCCTCGGGGTCCCTCCTTGTCTTTTTCTCTTACTTCGGTATAATTTCAAACAGTAACAGAGGTAAAGGAGTTGTTAGAAATGGCAGAAAAGAAAACAGCAAAAGCTAAGGCTGCTATACGGGCACACGCCGCCGCGGCTGCTGAAAAAACTAAGGGTCACGGCACGGGCTTTGTTGATTTTATACGCGAGCAAGGCATCATAGGTCTAGCCGTTGGTCTTGCCATAGGTACCGCCGCCGGCGACACGGTTAAGAAACTTGTCGAAGGATTCATAAACCCGATTGTCCAATTTATTGTTGGCTCCGGTGATGCGCTTGCGAACGCAACCCTGCACGTTGAACTCTGGGGGCGCTCTGCGGACTTCGCCTGGGGCGCTTTTGTCAGCTCAGCCATCACACTTGTTGCGACGGCACTCGTAGTGTACTGGCTTATCAATGTCCTAAGATTGAACAAGCACGATAAGAAAAAAGACTGACCTAACTTATGAACAAAACATCGCTCAAAGGGGCG
>CAXYYW010000122.1:0-2395 GCA_964293235.1 uncultured bacterium
TGCACAAAAGCACACCCTTGCGTCGCGGCCCTCAAGCCACGCCAAAAAGTAACGTGCCTGTCCACGCGCCAGCGAAACACGACGCAACACATGTCGAGCAAAGTGCCATGATTTCGCACTTCGCAAGCCATCCAAAACCACTACCCAAGAATCGCTCACCACGTATGATAAACGACATTGGTCCCGCTGCACGACAGGCCGTCACCGCACCAAGTACGCAGGCAAAGCTACCAAGCAGAGAAGTCAAAGAACAACTTATAGCCCGTGCTGGTAAAGAAGTCGACCACAAACTTTCAGCGAAGCACAAGCCGGAGAAAAAGAAGCGGGCACCGCTCTTGAAGCGTATTCGCAAACAACACCTCGCGGTCGCAGGTGTGGCAGCACTTTTGCTCGCTGGCTACGTGACATACTTGAACGTCCCGGGTATCTCTGTGCGTATTGCTGCTGTCCAGGCCGGGGTCAATGCGGATTATCCAGACTACAACCCAGACGGTTACAGCTTCCAGGGGCCCGTTGCATTTCAACAGGGTGAAGTTGAGCTGCATTTTAAGTCAAACGGTGGTGGCGAAGGCTACACTATAACCCAACAAAACAGCAATTGGAATTCGGTCGCTGTTCTCGACAACCTTGTAAATAAAGAATCAAATGGTGACTATGAGGTCAACAGCACCGAAGGTATTACTGTGTACACCTACGGTACCCGCGCCGCCTGGACCAACGGCGGTGTCCTCTACACCATAGATGGCAACGCACCACTCTCAAGTGACCAACTCCTGCATATCGCCTCTTCCATGTAGGTATACTTGACTTTTTAGCATATATTGTGCTATAATTATATTTATAAGGTGTTTCAGTTCAACCTGGCGCATCTTTGCGCCATGAGACAATTCGAGGAGAGAGATGTACAAGGGTTGCTACAATTTCGAGGAGATCGACGGCATCTGGATCATCCAGGAGCTCATCCCCGAGGGCATTCCGGAGACGAAGCCGCTCGACGCGACCTACGGGCCGATCACCATCGAGCCCGAGCGGTTCGCGCGCAGGGTCCAGCTGGGATCCATGGAGACCGAGACCTTCGCCTGGCCTTACATGAACTGGCTGGAGTTGCATGGGGCCGTCAAGATGAACGTTTCGCACTTCATCAACGGCATCTACCGCAACGGTGTCCCGCACCGCTACAACAGCAAGATCGCGGGAGCACGCCAGTTCGGAGACGACACTGGGAAGTCCTGCTTTGACAACTGCCCGGTCTGCGGCGGTGAACTCGGCTACTACATGTGCCGCGCGAACTGTGACATCATGCGGATGGTCAACGACATGCTCGCCGGCCTGCAGATGCTGTGGGTTCAGGGGAGTATGCATCAGGAAGGCTCGCTCAGCGAGCGTTTCTGCTGGCCTTCGCAGTTGTTCGTTGACCGGTTGTGCAAGCCGCACAATCCCGTCACCGACACGATCGTGCAGTCCCACGCTCAGCCCCTCCCGACGTCGTAGACGTCATCCGTGGCCACGGCCACCGAAGAACGGTCCCCGAGTTTTACTCGGTCAGCCACCTCGGTGGCCGTTTTTCGTGAGAAAATTATGCTACAATAACAGATATGTCCGATGTAGTTCGTACTCGTTTCGCCCCAAGCCCGACTGGGTTTTTGCATGTCGGCGGTATCCGCACGGCACTTTTTGCGTATCTCGTTGCCAAGCAAGCAAATGGTTCATTCGTGCTGCGGCTTGAAGATACCGACCAAAAAAGGGAAGTGCCTGGCAGCCGCGAACACCTTATAGCTAGCCTCAAATCGCTCGGTTTAAATTACGACGAAGGCCCTGATGTCGGCGGGCAATACGGCCCATACGTACAAAGTGAACGACTGGACATATACAAACATTGGGCACAGAAGCTCATAGACACTGGTCGCGCCTATGCCGACCCGTATGCGCCCGAAGAGATTCAAGCCTTCCGTGGCCAAGCTCAAACCGAAAAACGTGCGTTTTTGTACCGTGACCACCGACCCGAGAATCCACCTGTGTGGGATGGAACGACGCCGCTCCGCTTCAAGAGTGAGCCAAAAGCCTACGATTGGCACGACGAAGTCATGGGCGACCTACACACCGGCCCAGAAGTTATAGACGATATCATACTCATAAAGAGCGACGGCTACCCGACGTATAACTTCGCGCACATCGTTGACGATGCTGAGATGCACATAAGTCACATCATCCGTGGGCAAGAATTCATCTCAAGCATGCCGAATTACCTCAATCTCTATGAATCGCTAGGCTTTGATATGAGCCAGGCGGGACACGAGCGCTCGCGCGAGCTTCAGGGGGGGGAGCAAGACGAGGAATTAACTTCATCGTCGCAGCGGGGGGGCAGGCCCGTCCCAATATTCGCGCATATGCCCCA
>CAXYYW010000123.1:0-2388 GCA_964293235.1 uncultured bacterium
GAGTAGTATAGCAAATTTCAGTGCGCTGCTCAAACAGGTATACTTAGGGGTATGAGCAAGTGGACAAAGTCTGAAGCGCGGGCTGAGTTACAGAAGCGGAAGTATGGCGACTCGTCTGTCGCAATTGAGCGTCTAGTAAGCTTTTTGCAACAAAATTCCAATATTCACTCAATTCTGTCATACAAACCGCTAGCAAAGTGGCATGAAGTTGATATCACTTCCCTACCCGGTTTGTTGCCTAACGTTCAATTTGATTTTGTCGAGAATACAAAAGATGCGCCGTTTCCAACGAAGAAATATGATGCGGTTATTGTTCCGCTCTTTGGGTTTAACGAGGGCGGCTATCGTCTCGGGCATGGCGGGGGCTGGTATGACAGGTTTCTCGTTACCCAGTCGCATGCGATCAAAATAGGCGTTGGATATGAAAGCACCCTGATAGATTTTGAAGTCGAGCCTCATGACATATGCATGGATATTGTCATAACAGAGGAAAAAACGAGAGATTTTCGTTAGAATCTGCTATACTAGTGACAACGAACACGAAAGGACAAGTAATGGCGAAGCATAAAAGCTGGCACGGCGCCGATATCAAACGCGCCAAGAAGAAAAAGGAAGCAGCCGAAAAAAGAAAGCGCGCTTAAGCACATAAGCGCGCTTTTCTTATAAAGATAAGAATTCTGCTACTATAAATGCATATGGTTAAAAAGAAGAAGCAGCAACCAGCGCACGCGCGTCGCAGATTGCTGTACGACGGGCTGATAGCTGCCGGTATGGCGGCAGTGTTCTTTGGAGGGCTTTGGCTCATGGCGAGCTCGCCGAGCTTTATGCTTTTTGGGCACATCGTGACGCACGTTGAAACCAATGAGAAAGTTGTTGCGTTAACGTTCGATGACGGTCCGCTCCCTATTCATACGGAACAAACGCTAGCTACGCTGCAGAAACTGGACGTGAAGGCAACATTCTTTACTATAGGGGTCGAGTCCAAGCGGCATCCTGACCAGCTGAAGAAAATAATTGCAGCAGGTCAAGAAGTTGGTAACCATAGCTATTCCCATCAAGTCATGGCGCTCATGCCATACGACCAAGTAGCTCGGGAGATAGAAAGCAACGATACGCTTATACGCAAGGCAGGCTATGAGGGGCAAATCCCCTTTCGCGTTCCCTATAACATCAAATACATAACACTTCCCTACTACCTCATGCGCCATGATAGGTTGGATATCTCGCATGACGTATCAACGAACGAAGGATATGGCTATACGGCAAAGCGGATAGCCAGTGATGTCGTGAATAAAGTAAAACCGGGCTCAATAATTTTGCTTCACCCAATGTACGACCATACTGCGACCTCGCGGGCAGCAATACCGCAAATCGTGAATGATTTGCGCGCTGAAGGATACCGGTTTGTTACGGTGAGCCAGCTACTGACGTATGATGAACCTTAGAAATGCCTGCGAATATGTGAGAAGCTGTAGTCCCAGTCCGCGTCTGTTTTCTTGTGCGGGTTGAAGATATTCTGCGGATCAAATATGTGCTTGGCCTGTTTCATAAGTCCTAGAACTTTTGGACCATACATAGCTTCAAGCCATGGACCACGAACAAGACCGTCGTTATGCTCGCCAGAGATAGAGCCGCCGTACTTTAGTACAAGATTGTTAACTTCCTTCATGGCAGGCTGAAGCTTGCGTCGCTCTTTCGGGTCCTCTATCTTCATGAGTGGTATGACGTGGAAATTGCCATCGCCCATGTGCCCTGCAATGGTTGCGAGTAGTTTGTATTTCTTGATAATCTTACGGATACGAGGCCAGAACTCAGGCATGCGGGCCGGTGGCACGACAAAGTCGTCTATGAACGGCGCAGTGTGCTTGTCATGCACCTTACTGCGGAGCAGATTGAAGCTCTCGCGGCGCATGAGCCAGAATTTCTTTGATTTTTCAACAGTGTCATCTTTTTCGACATAGAGCATGTGGTCATGTTCAAGGACATGGGCCATGTGGTCAATTTTGGCGTCGATATCCTGCTGTCTGCTGCCAGTGAACTCTATCATGAGGATGAGTTTCGGTATGCCGCGGCTGAGCGCGAGTGCATCCGGTATGAGCTGCATGGCGGTCTTGAACCAGAGCTTAAAACCAAGTTTCTTTATGAAACTTGGGAAAAAGCGGAAGCTGAGCCAGAGTGTGTTGTCGTCAAAACTTTCGAACGTTTCCGGATGCTGTGCGACAACTTCTGGTATGACATCACCGAGCCGGTTGACATCTTTCATATAGCACACCAAAACACCTGACAGCGGCTCTCGCGGAACGAGTTTGAATTCGATTTCGGTGATAACACCGAGTGTCCCCTGAGCGCCAACAAATAGTTTTGTGAGGTCGAATATACCGGTTTCAC
>CAXYYW010000124.1:0-2307 GCA_964293235.1 uncultured bacterium
GTAGTTTTCATTTTTATATTCCCCTTTTATGTAGTTTTCTTTTTAAATTAGTTATGTTTTCATGTGTCTTTCACTCCTTCATGCACCCCCTTTCGTATAGAAGACGGTGCATATACCCATCTGCAACGGGTATGCCTCTCGGGTAGTGTGGCATGATATTCATCATAGCGCTACCACCGTGACTGTCATATCTATTGTGTACGTCCCAGTTGCCTGGGAGGCTGGAATAACTTGAACTAGTCCAACACTCGACAGATCATAAGCACAACCCATGGCAGCGGTACTGTTTGCAGCAAAGAGCGAGATCCTGTCAGTTGTGCCTTCTGAAAAAGCCGTTTGTGAGCCAAGTGAAATACCACTCGTACTACATCCTGTCGGTGAGGTGACGGTGGCTACACTCGGGTCGACTCCCAGCCCTCCGCCAAGAGAGTCCGAGTCAGGGCCGTCGTATGGAGCGGCCTCATTAAAGTCATATTTCGCGAGATGGTCGCTCCGGTCCCAAAGTGCCGTCGGGCCGTTCGTCGCAGCAATACTAGCGCTCCACCCGTTAGTCGCAAGGTCGTTATAAACACGAAGTTTTTGAGAAGATGAACCTAGCGTACCATAGCTAGGTTGCCATGAAGACGTAACGGCCGTAACCCCACCGAATATTGATGTTGGGCTAGCCACCCCAACCCCCAGGGAGTTAACAAACCCGACCGAAAGCGTGCCCGAGGTTATCTTGACTTCTGGAAGCGCCGCATTCTGTGGCAATCCTGCACCATCACCATACGCAATACGGAGACAGTACGATGTACCGTATGGTGCTCCATTGTCTTTGAGTGAGAAGTCCCACATGCCCATAGTGCCATAGGTTATGGTATTGCTATTCGTGAACGTTCCTGGAGCGGATATATACGTCTGCGCCACTGTTTGCGAGCTTCCCAGCGGATCGTTAGCGGTTGTCGATATTGCGGCGCCATTCGTTGCAGAGGCGTTCGTGTTGAAGGCGATCGGCGTTGATGTTGTTACGTCTGCAAAGCCAGTTGTCTGAGCACTACAGGTTGAAGCGCTCTTCGTGGCATATTGAAGCTTGTAAGTATTCGGTGATGAGGACACTGACGCACCGATAGGCGTGTAACTGACAGTAAAGCCAATCATCGGCACAAGACTATTGGTGGTCGAGCCTTCGCCGAGTTGTGAATATATATTATAACCCCAGCAATAGAGCTGATTGTCCGAGGCAAGCTCGCAGTTATGGCTATCCCCTGCCGAGATTGACAAAATAGTCTTGCCCGACAAATAGCTTGGGGTATTTACCGCTACCGGTACCGTACTTTGAGTTGTTGAGTTGTTGCCAAGCTGACCATTGGTATTACTGCCCCAGCAGTATGCCTGATTGTCAGAGGCAATAGCGCAGGTGTGATAATGCCCGGCAGAGATAGACAAAATGGTTTTCCCAGATAAAGCACCTGCGGTGTTAACCGCGACCGGGACGTTACTGTCACTCGTGGAGTTATTGCCAAGACGACCGCTACCACCTGTGCCCCAGCAATATGCAGCGCCGTTTGAGTCAACGACACATGTATGATACGCCCCGGCCGAGATTGAAACTAGCGTCTTCCCGGCAAGCACACCCGAAGTGCTAACCGCGACCGGGACGAGGCGGTTAGTCCCAGTAGTGCCATCACCTATTTGTCCATTGCTATTACCGCCCCAGCAATATGCTTTATTATCCGAAGCGATGGCGCAGGTGTGGGTAGTGCCTATAGAGATTGCTTTAATCGTCTTGCCCGAGAGAACGCCAGAGGTATCAACGGCACTCGGCACAAGATAATTAGTCCCCGATGTGCCATCCCCTATTTGCCCATACGTATTACTACCCCAGCAATACGCCTGGTTATCTGAGGCAATGGCACAGTTAGTACCAGGTCCTGTCGCAATCGACAAAACTGTTTTGCCTGAAAAGACGCCTGAGGTATCAACAGCGACTGGTACTGTACTTTGGGTTGTTGAATTATTGCCAAGTTTTCCACCCAAGCCCATCCCCCAACAATATGCTTGATTATCTGAAGCGATGGCGCAAGTGTGGTAAAGAGCTGACGATATGGCACGTATAGTTTTTCCCGAGAGAACACCAGAAGTATCAACAGCAGAAATTGTTGTCGGGTTTACATTATTCGTAGTACCATCTCCAAGCTGGCCGTTACTGTCATAGCCCCAACAATAGGCATTGTTATCGGAAGCTATGGCACAGGTGTGGTAAGCCCCCCCTGCAACTGCAATCGACGTCTTACCTGGTACACCAGTTTTGTATCCTGCAAGATA
>CAXYYW010000125.1:0-2288 GCA_964293235.1 uncultured bacterium
CACGCTTGAAACATCATCTACATCTAACTGGTGGATGGGCATGGGCCGTATGCATAGCTCACTAAACGTTGAGCTGACCGAGAATGCTCCGCTAGCATTGAACATTGAGACGGGCGCGACGACAGTAAATGGCGATTTTTCTAGCACACAACTCAAGTCGCTGTCTCTTGACTCGGGCGCGAGCAGTATTAGTCTCAAGTTTGGGGACAAGGTAGCGTCACAGGATATCACGCTGGACGCTGGTGCAAGCCGAATTGTGTTGAGCATCCCAAAGGGTTCTGGCGTTCGCATAGTAACAGATGGCGGTTTGAGCCATACCGACTTTGAAAATGTCGACAAAATAAACGACACCACGTATGAGTCGCAGGGCTTTAGTAGTGCAAAAAACCAAGTTATAATTCACGCGAAGATAGGTGTTTCAAGCTTTGAAGTTACACGGTACTAAATAACTATATAAGGGGGGTATATGAAAAATAAATTTATATGGCGAGTGGCGGCACTGGTTGCTTTCGTCGTCATGCTTGTCGTGAACAGCATTGCAGCGAGCACGACGCTACTTGGGGGATGGAACACGGCTGACGTTTCAGCGGCGTATCCGTCGCTCTTTACGCCGGCAGGGTACACCTTTGCTATATGGGGCGTTATATATGCGCTTGGGGCGGCATACTTTGCCTACCAGTTTGGATTATTTGGGAAAGTGGCAAAGGACAAGCGAGGTCTCGTAGATGCCATTACGCCAAGCGTCCTGCTGTTATCTCTTGTGAACATTGCATGGATATTTTCATGGCAGTACAACGTTATTTGGCTAGCTATGCTCTTTATAATAGCCATGCTCGTGGTGCTCGTGCGTATAAATGAAAAGCTTCGCAGTGCAGAGTACACAAAGAAAGAGTTCGCTCTGCTCCGCGCGCCGTTTAGCGTCTACTTTGGTTGGATAACGGTGGCAACGGTTGCGAATATATCGGTCTGGCTAGTGAGTATCAACTGGGACGGCTGGGGCGTCAGCTCGCCAGCTTGGCTCGTGACGATTCTTTGGGTAGCTGCGGTTGTCGGAGTGACGGCCACGCTTCGTAACAAAGACTGGCCCTACGGACTCGTGTTTGTGTGGGCGTATATAGGTATTCTCCTCGGGAGCGTGCAACCAGAAGTCGGAGTTGTTGCAAACCTCGCGTTTCTCATCACTATCCTCGCGGCAGCTAGTGGCTATGTCTACGCCCGTCCTACCGAGAAAAAGGGTTGGTGGCCTCTGTTCAAGCGCTAAAACGCTTAACGTTTACATTTCCTCTTCTCAGCGTATACTGGGGTGGCAAAGGGTGGCGAACCTATCATTATATGGTGAGGTATTGACAAATATTTCACTTTGATATATAATAGTTGCGTTAGCCCTAATTATATGGGCAGAGGAGTTTTTATGAAGAGAGTATCACTATTTAAGAAGTTAGCATTGTTCGGTGGTTTATTTGTCGCCGGCGCAGCAATGCTCGTTTCACTTGGCACGTCAACGACCGCCGAAGCGACAAGTTGTGTTAAAGGCACAAAATACACAGATTTTACAGGCTACGTTACAGGGAAAGATACCTTGACGGTATATACAAAAGGTAACGTGAAGCTTTGTAATGATGTTGATGTTCACTTCGTTTCATTTGTCATTCATAACGACTACGACGGCAAAGGTTTTAGTAAGAATCCAACCGCACTTCCGCAGACACAGTACTACATAAAAACTGTCACACTGAAAAAGGGCACAGATGGAAAGACAACCGCAACCGTAAAGATTCCAGATGAATGTACCAACTACCAAATCGATGCCTATATTGGGAAGGTTCAGACTGAAATTAAGACAAGCGAAGGCTTTATAGGTACGAACGCTATTACAAGCAAGCTTTACCAAAAGACTAAGAGTGATTGTTCGGTGCCTCAGGTGAAGGCCTGTAATATGACTACCGGTCAGTATGACATGGTAGACAAGGGCAAGGAAAACACTCCTCCATACACCCAGAACTTTGACTACTGTGAGAAGGTAACGGTCTGTAATACGGATACCGGTAAGATTGAGAAGGACATCACAAAGCACCAGGCTAAAGATCCAAAATATGCCGATGCAAATGATGCTGCATGCATCCCACCAGAGAAGATAACAGTTTGTGATACGAGTACGACTCCGGGTAAGGTTGTAACTATAAACAAAGATGTTGCCAACGCCGACACGAGTCGCTATGTTGCCGCGAATGATGCCGCCTGCAAGACTCCAGAAACAATTCCATCGACCGGTCCAGTTGAGATTATCT
>CAXYYW010000126.1:0-2265 GCA_964293235.1 uncultured bacterium
GCAACCAACTGCCCCCCCCCCTCTCCAGAATCTCCTGGAGGGGGGGGCTCACCGTAATCATCGATGAATTGCGTGTTAGCCTCATCGCTGTATGAAACTACTTATCTTCGTGATGTGATAAATCGTTTATATTAAGATAGGTACGAACAATCAATATTTTGATTATCTGAAAGAGGATTTTCTCATCGAGGAAGTGTTGCGATATGGCGTGAAGGGAAGAATATATAGGAACTGATACCAAATACTATTACTCTCTATTGCAGCTTGTCGATAAGCTTTCTTTTCACCAATGCGTATGCCTCGTGAGGGCTGTATGTGAGTTCGGGTCGTATAAGGTTGACCGTATCGCCAAGGAAATCGGCATCCTGCATCTTCAACTCCATATTATGGACAAACTGCTTATATGTGGGCGGATTATCCACAACAAAACTCATATACTTCTTATAGCAGACAATAATCTCATCCTCATCACATTCCCTTTGTGTCAAGGCTGTGTAAAGGTCAAAGAGGTCGCGTCCTTTCTTGCGCTGGTAAAGGGCACGAAGTTTTGTGCCCAATAGTTCGTTGTAATTATATGTAGTAAGTTCAGCTTTACCACTGAACCAGCTATTCTCCACCTCAAATGGATGTTTCATAAGCCCAAGTACGTTGAAATGCTCGTAACAGTTAATCTCTACTTTTAAACGTATCTGTATCGTTGGAGGTATCTCAGACTCCATGCGAAACAGCATCGTATTGTTGTACCGCTTTTGTTTGGTCACACGGTCGGGCAGAAAGTCCAGCACCTCCCCCAACCGATACATGATGTCCTTTATCGCCCCGGGATATATCTGCACCAAGTCGATGTCCTCAGAGTATCGAGGTTGTGGCGACAAGTAAAGTTTGTGCAATGCTGTACCTCCGCGGAAAGCCAACTGCGATGAAAGGAAATCATCACTGAATATGGCTACCAAAGCACGACAGATAATCAGGTCCTGCTCAACTTGCGCGTTGTCAGTCCAAGGAACAACGCTGCTCCACTGTGTTAAGGATGCTCTGTTTATCATATCTCGTCTGTTTCAATTTCGGTGTTCACTATTATCTTCCAACGCTTGTTTCGCTCTGGCGTATCTGCACTATGCTCCTTCCTGAGAGGCGTGTAAAGCATCTTTTTACCCGAAGCCTTGATCAGGTCAAAAATGACATTGGCCTTTTCCTCCTCATACAACACGCATTCAAAGATGTAGCCCAATCTCTGAAGCGTGGTGAGCGTTGTAATTTGGCAGAGTTTATAGGTGAAACGGCTCATATTCATTACCTCACATAGTTCTTCGAGAACAGTAGCTACGCGAGATAATCCCCCAATATTCTGAGCATATTGCACAAGGTCGAGAGCGGTTAGCTCTGCTGACGAGTACTTCACTATGCCACTTTCCGTGTTTTTTTCCAGCAAAAAATCCTCGGCTATCTCCCTACGGTAGATCCATGTTAGAAAAGGGTTCTTGGTTGATGACACTCGCGGCTGTGGCAACACCGTGGTAACGGAAAACTTCTGTGGGCGCTGATGTGCTGCGCCTAACAACTCCGCTGCATTGAGCAAGCTCACGTAGTAGGGTTTGCCAAGGTAAGCCATCAACTGGTCTACGTAATACAGTGGTGGCACAGCCCCACGAAGAACATAGTGTGTGGGAACAATGACATAAAAGCCACGATAGACAGCCTCGATAACAGACTTGCCTGCCAAATCCACCAGTTCATTGCTTAGATGAGGAGGCGACATGGAAGGGAAAGCCCTCTTGGCATCCTCAACAGAGAACGTCACCAAGCCATGGATAGACCTTTCATAAATCCAGTTGCGTACAGTCATTGGATGTTTTTGTTGCAAAGTTAACCCTTATTCTATGAATAACGCAATAAAAACATCCTTTTTTTGTTGTTTGGAAGCAAAGTTTCTATCAACAAGTAGTTGTAAGCTATCAAAAGCTAGGCTAACCCCTCTGTGTCGGTAGCTGAATCCTTCCCACTTGGTCATCCGCCCCTCACTCCACACAGTTTTCTGACCGTAGAACGTCAAATAAAAGCACTTTGAATTGATGCCAATTACGGCTATTTCGGAGGTGTGAATGTCGAAAAATTTAGTGAGGTTGAGCAAGGCCTACCGGAGTGTGTTTTTGTACGATGGCGGAAAAAGGCGGGGACGATACCATAACATCTGTTACTACACACGTAAACTTACGACGCATTCTACTCGTCGTAAGTTTTTTTTGTGTGTTTTCTCAAGAAAAA
>CAXYYW010000127.1:0-2264 GCA_964293235.1 uncultured bacterium
GGTACTCTCACGCCTATAAATTGATCGCCTTCTCCATACTCCCCCGACCCCGTCTTGAAAAACCACTGCAAATTGACCGCGTCGGTATCCGATGCATAGCGCTGCAACTCATCAATCACGTCACTCGCTGTCATGCTTCGTATTATGGCCTCGGTCGTTCAAAGTGGCAAGTATATCCGCCAGGATGCCTTTGCAGATAATCCTGATGATACTCTTCTGCCGACCAGAAGGTACCCAGAGGCTCAATAGTCGTTACTATTGGATTTCTCCAGTAAGCCTGATTGCGTTGTATGGCGTCTTCAGCGGTTTTCTTTTCATCGTCACTAGCAAAAAATATCACCGAACGATAACTTGACCCGATATCGTTGCCTTGACGGTTCAGTGTCGTTGGGTCGTGAATGGCAAAGAAGTAATCGAGTAGCTCACCTGCTGACGTTTTTGATTCGTCATATGTCACTTTAATGGCTTCGGCGTGACCAGGATGTGATTCGTACGTCGGGTGAGTATTTTCCCCACCGGCATACCCCACCTCAGTATCCATTACACCTGAACGTGTTCGGAACAGCTCCTCTACACCCCAGAAGCACCCGCCGCCAAACGTAATCGTTTTCATAGTACGAGTATACTATGTATATGAAACAAAGCCCTCATAGGCTTATTGCAACAAATCTGCAATAGGCTATTTCTTGTGCGTAACAATTCGTGCGCGGTATTCGTCAGCCATCATATACGATGATGTGTCTTTCACTTTATCGACGAATAATATTCCATTCAGATGGTCCGTCTCGTGCTGGAAAACATGCGCTACAAAGCCATCAAGCATTCGGGTATGTTCTTCCCCCTTGTCGTCCACCCAAGTAGCTCGGATTTTTCGAAAACGCGGCACTTTTGCATAGAGCGTGTCATTACCCGTGCCACAGCTAATGCACCCTTCCCACATATTTGCTCGCCTGCCAATACCCTCGTAGGATGGATTTATGATAACCGTGTCAAATCGCTCGAGATTTGGGCGCGTTGGTGTCGGCTTTATGCCGATAACGCTAAGGGCAAGACTCTTCCCAACCTGTGGTGCGGCAAGACCAACTCCATAGTCATCCGAGCGAAGTAATGCATACATTGAATTTATAAGCGCCTGCACACCAACCGATGCAATCTCGTCCTTTGCAATCCTCTTCGCGGCCTGGCGCAAAACCGGATTACCAAAACGCGCTATGGTAAGTACCTGTTTCGTCACCTGCCCTCTCCTTCATGCAAGAGCCCTTCTTTTATAAAATATAGCTCAACATCACGCCACGTTGCACAACGAACAGCGCCCTGCTTTTCGAGTTCAACAGCCCTGTTCCAAACATAGTCGCCAAAGATAATAGTCTTAATACCAAGCTTCAACGCTGCTTCACAGTGTTTAGGTTGATCGTCTATGAAATAATCCGGGCGAACTTTGTTTAGAATATCGTGCTTCGTTGCATTGATACGGGCATCAAGCGTCGTGTGTTTCCTGTTCTCGTCATCGTATATGCCAGCAAAATGAAACTCTTCAATAGCGCCCCCAAGATGCTTCTCGGCCCAACGACGTGTTACTGGTTCTACTGCTCGACGGCGCGAAGTAACCGCCACGACACGAGCATTCTTACGCAGCAAATTAAGAACGCGTTCCGCGTCCTTCCGCGGCAGGAGCGCTTCGCCTATAACCTTCGCTCTGCGGATCACCTGTGATCGGCGATGCATCTCTTCCTCTTGTTCAGGGGATAGCCCCCATAATTTGCGCCAATCTTCATCATAGCTCTCAAGCGTCAGATTCATATTCCATGTCGTGTTACTAAACTCAATTACCGCTTCGGCACTATGGGTTAAAACGTCATCAATATCGACCGCAATAAGTGGCTTCTTCATATCCTTCAGTATAAGTGCTTGTCACTGGAGCAACAAGCATTTATAATCGGGTTGCTATGTTCATATAACGAACCTCTACTCGCGTAACGTCGGGACGAGCCCGACCACTAGCGATTTATCTTCGGTCGCTGCTATACTAAACACCAGTTAGAAAGGATTAGCTTTGCAAAAGGATACACTTCGGCTATTTTGGCAATTCAGCCGACAAAATAAACTACACCGGCTACTCGCACTGACCTTCCCGGTCATAGCGGTTGCCGTCAACGCTATCGTTGCCCCATATGTACTGTCACTCTTCCTAGACAGACTGCAGTCTGGATCGGGAACATTGGCAAATACTTGGGGCCTCATTGCCATTTACGCCGCTTTGATAT
>CAXYYW010000128.1:0-2254 GCA_964293235.1 uncultured bacterium
GCTGCCCGGCTCTGGAATTTGGGAGCTGACCGTGGCTGAGGCCACGCCCGGCAGCTATGCGGAAGCAGCAGCCCAACCACGAGGGCGAGAGGGAAGATGCCGAGGAGATAATTCATAGACGCGACAACGCTCGACGGCAAGCCAGTTTTACGCAAATAGCGTCGCTGTCCCAGTGCTTTGAGCACTGAAAAGACATAAAAAAACAGCAGTGAGACATGCCAATCCATCGGTATTCCTAATCTGTATTTATTTGACTCATGCATTCCGCGCATGAATCACATCGCCTGATAGTATAGCCTATGAAGCCGCGTGACGTCTATGGTGGGCATACCGCTCATGCTGTATTTTTGCCAGGCGGTAGCGTAGACTATTGCACATGAGTAGAATACCTGTCCAAATTGAATTACCAACAAACTTTTTGCCAAAGTCCAATCCGGAGTATGTTCCGCCTATCTCGCATGTTCCATCAGACGCTGAAAGGCGCCAGCAATTGCCTCCAGGTACATTGGTACTGGAGCAACAGTATATAGGCGCTGTGGCAACTGGCCTGTTTTTGGAACAGCTCGTCGAGAATGGTAGCCATGACGATTTAGTCTTTGGCGCAAATGTTGCTTCCTCTGCGTTGCTTGGAAGCACGAGACATTCGCTGCAGGGCGGCCCGCTTGTTATGCGCCGACATCTGCATTTGCCAGTTATAGCCGATCCAGAAACTGATCTACGTGCGACTGAAGCCGGAAGGCAGGAGATTACTTTTGATGAGCTGGAAAATACAGCCTTCCTCAGCGGTGTTGTGTATGAACGACACCGAGACCGTGGTCGGGTGTCGGTGAGAACACTCCATAGGCTCGGGCATGCTGCTGGTGATACTGCCCTGTGGGTGGCCATGTTGCCGCATCTGGAAATTGGTACTGATGGTACGACCGCGCAGGTCCAGCAGCAGGTGCTACGGGTTGGCATGAACGCACTTGAAAACACGCGGCGGCTGCGAAAACGGGTTGGAAGTAGTCTCTCGCTCGCTATGCTTGGCGGAAGAAGCGGACGACTCACGTCGTATGTTGAAGAAAGAGGCTCCGATGTCGTCTATGATGCGCTTCGTGATGCACAGAACGAAGCTGCAAAGCTTGTCGACGTCGAAAAATAGTCCTGACATAGTGCTACAATAAGCTTATGGACAATAAAGAACACAAACATTGGTGGCTATATGTTCTGAAACTCGAGCAAGGCAAGTGGTATGTTGGTATAACGTCGCAGGCGGTTGAAAGTCGGTTTAAGCAGCATATGTCTGGCTTTGCGGCTGCAAACTGGACAAGAAAATATAAGCCAACTGAAATTCACGATACGAAAGATCTTGGTATTTGTGATATTGAACAAGCGCAGCAATTTGAGGGCAAGGTCACTCGTGAGTACATGACAAGATATGGCGATAACAACGTCAGGGGCGGTGACTTAACGGATATGGATGACTATATCCGACGCTTTGGGCAATTTATCACAAAAGAAGACTGGATGGTCGTGACGAATGTCGTTTTGCTTCTGGTGCTTGTTCTGTATATAGTGCTTGACCGATATATTTGGCATCCGCCTTGTTATTGAAGATTGGAAATAATGCCGCGCTAGGGTTAGCACGGTATGCTATACTTACCCTAGAAGTGGGCGGAGTTCCGCTCATTTAGGTTCTAGGAACGGAGTAGCGATGAAAATCGAAGGACCTGACGCCTACTTGGTGCAGGGATTCTACTTCCAGCGGAGAGAGACACCGGGTATTGCGTATGTCAGTATCCATGGAGCCGTCCCCGTTCTCCGCGAGGAGTTAGTGAGCGACATGTTCGCCGGGGTGATCTGGTGGGATGAGCTCGGGATGTGGGTGGGCTGCCTGTTCGACGCCCTCGGCCCCTCGGCGCTGGTGGACATCGACAACGACATCGTCGTGGATGGCTCGCTCATCCACTTCGAGAAGTACTACGTCAGCGGTGCCGGCGGACGCATCACCTACGACTTCACTCGGAGAGAAGGTGGGCTGTGGGTCGGCGGATACTCTGGCCCATTCGTCGGCTCCGGCGATGCCAACTGCGTCCTCACTCCAGTCCCCGAGGGGATGCTCCAGCAGCCGCAAGACTGAGGCTAAAGCGTCCCAACCAACTACACCCTCGTGAAAGGAGAGCTGAATGCCCCTCGACCGAGGGTGCTTTCAATGCAAGGAGTTATATAATTGGTTATATAACTCAGAGAAAACGAAGGAGGGAGCATGAAGGAA
>CAXYYW010000129.1:0-2253 GCA_964293235.1 uncultured bacterium
CCTCTATAATATCTGTACTGGTAATATTTTCCGCGGCCAAAGAGCTTTTCGCGTATCTAGAATGGACCATGCACCCGAGCTGCGATGCCACAAGACTCCCCGTGAAAGCCGTTCTTCCTTTCGCATTAGTCAAATCATCCAGGACACGCTCCGCCTCCACGCGTTCACTGCTTATATAGCCAAACCTCTCAAGCTCATTCTCAAACAGATCTGTCAATATCAAATCATGCATCACCGCGTAACCAGGCAAATGTAGTGCATTCTTTAGCGTATGAGCATGAAACTCACTATTGCCTATATGGTACAAAACATCATCATACTGTTTATACACTGCAGCATTAAACTGTGAGACATCATAGACATTTGCAACTGACGCCAAAAAGCTTGGTCGCCTAAATCGCTTGCTATCGTACTGTCTACTTCTGCCCTTTTCGAGGTAATAGTCAATCTCAAAATATTGAGATAACTCGTAGTGTGTGAGCATAGCAACTTTGCCAATTGCAGAATAACCCTCTGGGTCTGGGACGAGAATAGCGAGACGCTTTTTTGCGATAATTTCACTTTTTGCTGGCTTCCGAAGAAAACTGTACGCCTTTTTTGCTGTGTTCTCCCAGGTATATTTACCAAGCACACTCTTATACTCAGCTTTCTTTTGGGCAAGCCCCTTGCCAGTCAGCGCCTCGTTGAGCTGCTCTGCGATATCATTGGTGTCATAGGGGTCTGCGAAATAGAATGCTTTTGGGGACATCTCATCTCTAAACAACTTCAAATCAGAACATACTATGGGCTTGTCTGCAGAGACGGCTTCAAGAACGGGTAGGCCCAGCCCCTCATACTCAGGCACAAATAGAACCGCGTCTGTATGTTCATACAGCCATGAGAGCTCATCACCGCTGACGTTTCCCACAAACTCCACAGACTTTGTGAGAGCGCTTAACCGTTGTTTAGTTTGTTCGTCGAAGAAGGATGTTATGACAAGACGACATGAGGCATCATGATACCGCTGGCGGTATTGCTCAAATCCACGTATTGCCCTTTCGTTATTCTTTCGTGAGTCATTGCCTGACACCATGAGAACAAAACGGCCATCATCAAAATTAGCCGGCTTTATAGGAGCGGTATGTTCATGTGGAATTTGAGCTCCATCTATGACACCTATCACGTCCTTACCAATGCCTGTAAAATATGCCAGATCATTTGCCACGGTCGCCGAAATGGCCAGTATTTTGTCAGCCCTAAACAGGACGGAGTATTGGTCGAGGTAGTCCTTGTATGACCATAAATCGGCATATAACTGAGGATATTGCAATGGGATAAGATCATAAAAAATTAGAATTGCACAAGCTTTTGTTGGAAACACGGGGCAAGCCTGGCCGATGAACAGTGCGAGAATCAAGAAATCTATCTCAGAGTTCTTGTCTGGCGCAATATACGCATCAAGAACCTCTATATTATGCGCCTGGACATCTTTGAGACTATCCCCAGGCAGGCCGCTCGGCACTTCCAAATCTAAAAATATAAACTCAACATCTTGGAATGATTCTTTCAACACCCCTTCAATATCTGTCGCTAATTCAAGATGTTTCGTAAAAATAAATTTGACGCTTGTGTAATCACCCCGACTTTGTGATAAGAACTCCTTGAGGAAGTGAAAAGAGTACTTTCCCATTCCTCTATCCCAGGCAACCGTTTGAAAAACCTGGGCGTCAATAATAAGATGCCTTGAATGGTGCTGCTTCACGTTTTATTCCTGTTCAAAGACCAGCCTGTTCGCACTAATCTCACCGTTCGAAAGGCAGTCTTAAAGACAAAATTATAACCACCGCTTGCTATTCTATAAACTAAACCTGGTCGCGGGGATGACTTTGTGTAGTACGAAAGGAGATCATACTTACTAATATCTCTCAGCACCAATAGGGGACTCGTGGGGTCCACTAAAACTAGCGGCCTTGCAGCTGCTCCTCCAGAACCCTTTTTATTCAACCCTTCGATGCCAACTCGAATTCTAGCGTCAATTTGTTTTAGTCGTTGTTTCATCCCCTTACATCAAACCATCTTAATCATACGTGCTACAATTATACTCTAGAAGCTATCAATAAATCATGCTGGAGGACGCGAATGAATATTGTAGTCACGGGTATTAATGGTTTCGTTGGTAAACACCTAACCAGAGAGTTAAAATCTGCAGGTCACACGGTCATAGGCCTTGATCGCAGTGAAACTGTTCACGAAGAGATTTCTGACCTACGTGTC
>CAXYYW010000130.1:0-2220 GCA_964293235.1 uncultured bacterium
AAAAGCAATCTAGCTACACTAGACTAGCGAACGTCTACGACAATGACTTGCGACTCATCGCGCACTGGAATACTCATCTCTCGTCTCTTTTTGTTTTAATTTCCCTACCCTGTAATCATACTAAAACTCAAGCATGAGCGCAATAGGTATTAATTCGCTTGTTTCTCTCAGTAACAAAACGGATTGAATCCTCCATGTATTCTCTGTAATCTGGTAGATTCATTGGCACAGTTACATATGAGCTATCAAAACCATGAAATGGTAAAAGGAACCGCACTCGCGAGTAATTATCATTAGTGATATCCTGCAGCAAAAAGTACTCAGCGTACCCCCTGAAATCTCGAAACAACGAAAAGAAGCTCTCATAGTGCAGCAACGTGTCGTATAAAGGGCTATCTTTGCCGTCGTAGTACAATCGTATGCACTCAAGAGTTAAATCAAATCGATCGCGTATTTGAGAATTTAAACCACGTGCCCTATTTATTGTCTGGCTACCATCTATCGTATTACTTGGAAAAAGAATGTAACCACCGATAGTATGCGCAATTTCATAGAAATACTCACCTCTTTTCACATCGCGTTTAGTCATTTGGCGCCTGACTGCCTTAAATTGCACCCATTTCTGATATGTATGCACGATACTATCACTCGACAGAGTAAAATCTCCAATCTCCGATGAATGGTATAGATAAGTCCCTCGCTTACCGTCACTCAGCGTAAACATTTTTCCGCCAGGCAAATATTTACTCCAGAGCGCTTTATGGAACTGGCGTAATGTTTTACTTTGGTTATCAGGGTCACCGCCTCGTGAGTCTGCCCTAACATCATAAGTTGTATCAACAATTAACATACGCAGTAATTGTACCACTAAAGATAAAAGCCATCCTTTCGGATGGCTTTTATATAATTCGGCATCGTGCTAGTTTCCCGCTTGCGCAGTATAATCGCCGCTGACGAGCTTAACTGCTGTGTTCGGAATGGGAACAGGTGTTTCCTCGTCGCCATGGACACCGAGGTGGAGACTCCGGCTCTTCACCTATAGTCTCTGCCTCGACATTCATGCAATGCCTATTTGTTCAAATTTACTCTTGCAAAAGAACTGACAAGTGAGTTGTTACTCACCAATTACTAGTCAAAACCTATCTCTCTGGTCGTTATAAACGGCCTTTGAAATCAAGATTAATGCGTTCTCGCGCAAAAATCTTGATTCATAAAAAGGCAATGGGACTATTAGTACGCTTCAGCTCCATACATTGCTGCACTTCCACCTTGCGCCTATCAAACAGATAGTCTATCTGTGTCCTCGTAGGGAAATCTAATCTTGAGGTTAGTTTCGCGCTTAATATGCTTTCAGCGCTTATCTAGTCCGAACATAGCTACTCGACAATGCAGCAGGTGGCCACAATCGATACACCAGAGGTTCGTTCACCCCGGTCCTCTCGTACTAGGGGCAAATCCTCTCAAATTTCCTGACGTCCATACCGGATATAAACCGAACTGTCTCACGACGTTCTGAACCCAGCTCGCGTACCTCTTTAACCGGCGAACAGCCGGACCCTTGGGACCTGCTCCAGCCCCAGGATGAGATGAGCCGACATCGAGGTGCCAAACCGCGCCGTCTATGTGAACTATTGGGCGCGATAAGCCTGTTATCCCCAGGGTAACTTTTATCCGTTTGCGCTGTCGATCCCACATTCTTGAACAAATGTTCGTACAGCGGATCACTTACTCCTACTTTCGTATCTGATTGGGTTGTGGCCCTCACAGTCAAGCTGGCTTATGCGTATACACTATCACTTCGATTTCCATCCGAAGTTAGCCAACCTTTGAACGCCTCCGCTACTCTTTAGGAGGCAACCGCCCCAGTTAAACTACCCATCATACACTGTTCGCTAACCGGATAACGGTCAACGTGAGTTCAAAATCACATCAAGGGTGGTATTTCACCGGCGACTCCACAAATACTAGCGTATCTGCTTCAAAGTCTCCCACCTATGCTACACATGATGTAACCTTAAACAATGTAAAACTGTAGTAAAGCTCCATGGGGTCTTTTCGTCCTGGTACGGACAGACGGCATCTTTACCGCCAATGCACTTTCACCGAGGCCTTTGCTGAGACAGTGCCCATATGATTACTCCATTCGTGCGGGTCTGAACTTACCAGACAAGGAATTTCGCTACCTTAGGACGGTTATAGTTACCGCCGCCGTTCACTGGG
>CAXYYW010000131.1:0-2211 GCA_964293235.1 uncultured bacterium
CCATGTCAACCGCAGAACCACTCCCCCCAACACCAGACGCGAGCCCAGGCGAGCCGACTAGTAAAAACCCTCGGTTTCCTGAGGGCGGTTGGGCGCTCTACGCCGTGAACGGCGATGGGGAAACGACACCTAGCGATGCGATTGCACCCGATCATGACGATGTTATCAAAAAAATGGACGCGGACACAGTAGGCGAAGCAGAAGTAGCATCGGACAGAACCGGCGAAGCAGGTTCTCTCGACAAGCCCGAGACTGATCCTAGCGCCGAAGAGAGCGGCGGTAAGGGGCAAGATGATGGGACAGCTGAAGGCGGTGACGATGAGACGGAACAAAAGACAGCACCAAGCTCACCGAATATGACTCGAAGGCTAGCTATCAAGATAGGTGCAGGTGTCGCAGCAGCCGTAACGGGTATTGTGGGTATCGTAGCCGCAACCAGTAACCACGCTGAAAGCCCAACTCCAGCTCCAACCATCGCAGGACCAAAGACCCCTGGGCCAGGCGCAACCGAGACGGCATCAAGCCAGCCAACGGCTACCGAGACGACAGAGCAAGGTGATAATCTTAAGGAACTTGGGCTGCCCTCAATTGAAGAATTCCAGAACATGACGCTCAAGGAACAAGAAGCCGCTATCGAAGAGGCTCTCCCCGAATCACTCCTTAGTGACCCGGAGATGGTATATCGGCGCACTGTTGCGCTTGAAGAACTTATCTACAATGCTCCCGCAAGCGACAAGTTGTACAAGGAGTATACGGACGGCGGAGGCATAGATTATAAAGGCTACATAATGGATGAGATCTATGACCCGCTATTCCAAAAACTTCTTGGCAAGAAGCCAAGCAGGAACTTGGCTGATGGTGGTGCGTTCACTTTTGCGTATCGTGCTTCAAATGTATTAGATATTAGATACCAGAATATCAGAGACCGGGGATCAAGCATTATGAAGCCTTATAGCATAACTTTAGAGGCAGTCTCAGCTGAAGCGCCCTCGAGTGAACAGGCTCCTTACGACATTCGCGGAATGATTTCTATGCATGACACTATAGATCAGACTCAAAGTGACGCTCTTTTGAATCTCAAGCACCTTACTGTCAACGTTATTGACCAAGCACCCGTCGATTTCACGATGTTTGGCGTCCATTATGACGAAAACGCAGGCCTGATTCGTGCTTCCAGACTCGAGTAGATATAGGCCGTTTGTGAAACAAGGTGATGGAAAATCACCTTGTTTTGTTGTTAAATAGATGCATATGACGCTTACGAATAAAAGTAGTCGCCTAAAGCATTGGTTTCTCGTTGCCCTGCTTTTTGGTAGTACGCTAATCAGTCTGATACCAACTGAAGCATGGGCAACACCGAGTGGCGCAGGCATGACCACCTTTACTAGTAAGAATAACGGGTTTTACGCTGGCATATACCTGAGGGACTGCCTGAACCAGACGAAGCAGACAAAGGCCGTCACCAGTACCGACGGCAGTCTGGCCGCTAGTCGACCGCCATTATCAGATTACGACAAGACAAGTGATAACCCCGGTGTTGATATCGGCCGATATTACGCACCGAACGACGGATGGCTGAAGGATTCGCAAGGCTGTGCGTCAGTTACTGACGTAAATATCGCCCTTGGTAACTTCGGCTATTCAAAAGCCAGTGATTTCTTCCTGGCTATGGGCTACACTGCAAACGGAACGATAAGCATTAGGACTGGGACTCTGTCCCCCGTAGATTACTCATTGTATGTTGCAAGCAGCGCTCAGGCCGTTCAGAACAAGATAAATAGCCGAATAGCCAGTACATATGAACAACTTGACGAAGATAAGTTCTTTGTATATGACACCGTCTTTGGCGCAAGCGGCTGTAAGCTCAATTCGACCGTAAGTGGTTCAGGCACAAAAGCAACGTTTGCTGAGGTAGTAGAAGATCCAGCCGGTTCTGGCAAGTTCACAACCAATTCTATTGACGTTGAGTTCCCGATCACCACTTCCACCACCCCAGCCCCAGCGGGTCCACAGACAAGTACAACTAAAGAAGCTGAGAAGATTATAACCGCTTATGATTACGGCGGAAAAGCGGGCTCAACAAACGACATCTCATGTGCCGACTTGTTGACTCTGCGCAATAAGTACGCAAGCGCCATGGCAAAGTTCGACAATAACTATCCTGACAAAGCCATAGTCAGCAACGTAGCGGCACGTGGAAAGCGAAAGTCC
>CAXYYW010000132.1:0-2211 GCA_964293235.1 uncultured bacterium
CTTGCCTTTGAACATCGTCGCTTCGAGTTCCGCGCGATGCGCGTCGTCTCGTGCGCAGGCAGTGCCCTGCGCTGCCACTTCCATGCGGCGATGATGCGGTCGGCAAATACGTCCATGGTTGCAGGCAGCAGGAGCGAGTCGGCTTGACTGCCCCAGTCAAAGCTGATGTCTACATGGGTAGTATGGGGGTGAGATTCCTGGCAGGGCTCCTCCTCGGTGCAGCCCGTCATGGCGACAAGAGCCAACGTGCCCAGCAGGGCTTTCAGCCCGCTTGTATTACAATAGTTGTGTATCATTGCTGCCCCTCCCTCATCTTTTGCTTGTCTTTCTGTATATTCTGCTCCGCCTCTCGAGCGCGCTCGCGACGGGCCTTCTCTTCCTGTTTGTCGAGCTCGCGGCGGGCCTTGTCAGCTTCGCGTGCCTCGATCTTTCGGGCGCGCTCGGCAGCACGCCGCTCCTCGGCGCGCTTGCGCTCGGCAGCCTGCTTCTCCTCGCGCACCTGTTTGCGCTCGGCACGGCGGCGGGCCTCGTGGGCCCTGCTCTGCTTGCGCTCCTCCCTGAGGCGCGCACGCTCGGTGCGGCGCTCGGCGGCCAGGGAGCGGCTATCTGCCTTAAGTTGCGTACGGTACTGCTGCTGCTCCTCGCGGCGGTCCTCGCGCTCCAGCGCCTTGGCCTCGCGGGCCCTGAGGTTTTCCATGCCGCGGTTGGCGAAGGCCACGCTGTCCTTGCGGTACACCATGTCGCGCGAGATTGAGTCATAGAGATGCTCGAACTCGTTGAACACCATATTATATACACTATCGCGCCAGAGCTTCTCCATTCGCAGGCGGCGGCGCAGCTCATTGATGCTGTCTACGCGGGCTTGGTAGGCCTGGTCTATATCGTAACGGAAACGGTATTTCTTGTTGATAGGATAGTTACCAAAACGGTAGGCCACGCCCACGCGCACTTCTGCCACTACCGGATGCTTCACAAGGTGCCAGTCTTTATGACCTGTCACGGGGTAGCAATTGTTTTCGCTGTCGTGACGATACTTGTCGTATTTGGTATAGGCCAGGCCCGCGCTAATGCCGAAATCGAGATCCACGCTGTTGCCGTTGTGAAACTGGTAGAGCGGGCGCATCACACCGTATAGCACACCGGCCTGCACCATACTGCCCTGCTTGCCCTCACGGCTGAGCAAAAGCGAATAGTCGGTATACGAGGCATAGAAGCCACGGTAAAACGTAGTAACGGGGTGGCGCGAGGTCTTGCGGCGCTGCGACACTGCCTTGTCGATCCAGCGCTTGTGCGGCCTGAGGTTACGGCTCACCATGCTGCTCAGGTCGCGCGTACGCCAGTAGTTCCGTACTTCAGCACGCACCTCGGCCACGTTGTACACCTTACCTGGCACGAAGGTGTGCTCGGTGTTCCAGTTGTAGCGCAGGTTTAATCCCACCGCCCAGCGGCTCCAGTTCGTATTGCGCAAGTCGAACTCCACCCCGATGTTTGGGGTGAACAGGGTCCAGTCAACGATGTTGGTTCGCAGAGACAAGCGTTCAGCTAGGGTGAGGGTATCTACATGGGCCGTGTTGTCCATTACCTGCGAGCGCACAATCGGTGTGCAAAGCAATGCAAACAACAAGACACTAAGTGCTCTTAACCTTTTCACACAATCAGTTATTGATAGTTAGAATTAAAATTTAATATAAGTAGTTTAACGGCAAGAACACAAGCCGAAGAGCCTCCATTCCGCTATTACGGAGTGTAAAGTTATAATAAAATTTATTAACATACCAAACTTTCAAGAAAACTTAACACCCTTTAACAATTTAGCATTGCACTTCTGATATTCTTTTGCATAATCATGCTTTTTTGTCACAAATCATTAACAAATGGGGCAAAATACTGTCTTATACCACTCAAAGTGCATCAAAGCCGCAGACGTTATCTGCAAGTATTGTTTCCAACAAGTCATTCGGCTGCAATACAGGTACGCTCCAGCCTGAAGCACAGTGTGCACCAACATGCCCTGGCATAGCGGTTAGGGCTGCGTCGCAGTGCCACAGTACAGGGCACGACGGATGGAAAGAGTGCAGTTCCGGGCACGCGGAAAGATACGCGTGGCTGCCCTATCCTGCGTGCCACTCCGAAGAGAGTTCAGTAGGAAAAGCTGGGGGAAGATTTCTTTTTTCTGCCGAACCCTCTGATTACCTGGGCGTTGTAAATATC
>CAXYYW010000133.1:0-2168 GCA_964293235.1 uncultured bacterium
CATGCCCGCTAGAACCTCAACAATCTATCGCCCGCGATAGCCCAGGCGGGAACGGTAGTATCAATGGAGTTGACGCACTGCATGATAAGATCTGTTCTGTTCGTTGGGCGCGCCGTTACTATCCCGCCCGCATAGTACCAATCACTTCCATCGTACACAACCTCAAACACCGTGCCCGCTGCCGCTTCACTGAGAACAGCAAGTCCCGCGGCATCAAGCGACGCAACACCACTTGCCGCACCTCTTTGCGAAACGTTCAACTTCGTACTCAAATTTGGCACTGTCGGAGAATCGGCGGTTCCGCTGAGGTCACCCGTCAACTTTATAAGCCCTCTGGTTGTACTGGTTGCACCACTTGGCGGTGGTGTAAATGACATAGCCCCCTGCTCCGTTTAACTTATGGTTAAGTATAGCACGTGCAGCGACAGCAAGCAAGCGTAGCCCTTAAGACTTAGTTCTGCGCTTTTTGTACTGCGCTAGCGCGGCCGTAGCCGCCTGCTGTTGCGCTATCTGCTTCGACGGGCCTTCGCCGATACCCATAAGCGTATCGCCAACATAGACACCGAGCCGAAAAACTTTATCGTGGTCTGGGCCCAGTTCTTCAATAACTCGATACTGTGGCGTTAGGTTGTCAACGCTTTGTGAAACTTCCTGTAAGTGACTCTTCGGATCACGCCAGCTACCTTCTTCAAGGATTCCTTCAAGCTTTGTCAAGATATGCTTTGCGATGAACTTTTCAGCCACATCGTACCCTTTATCGAGGTATATCGCTCCTATAACCGCCTCAAACGAATTAGCAAGAATTTGTGCCCGTGCTCGATCACTCCCCTGCTTCTCGCCTCGACTCATGCGGATGAGCGGTTCGTATCCAAGCTTTCTGCCTGCATCTGAGATACTTTCTGTTCTCACAAGCGAGCTTCGCCAACTCGTGAGAATCCCTTCTGGTTCACTGTAATTCCGATACAGATGATTCGTGACGGCAAGTTCAAGCACCGCGTCGCCAAGAAACTCAAGACGCTCGTTGTGCTCTTTTGTGCTTTTTTTGTGCTCATTTACGTAGCTACGGTGCGTCAGCGCGGTGAGAAGTAACTCAATATTGTCAAATTCAAACCCAAATGCTTTGCGAGCAAATTCCTGGTATGGCTCAACATGAACTCCCTGAACTACCATACTAGAGCCCCCTTTCACGGATACGCCGTTTTGCGAGTAGCATAAGTTTACCGATATCTTCGTACTCGGCCTCGTCAAGCGCTTCGTTAAACCCAAACCACTTGATATCAGCGTAGAAATCTTCTTTCTTTATTTCGTTGCCGTCAGTGTTTACCTTTATGAGGTAAATCTGCGTCGTCATAAGGACGAGGGTGTCGAGTCTCCGGTAGCGAAAGTGTGTCTTGCCAAGCCAGCAAATTGGCTCGATATCGTGCAGACTGGCCTCTTCGCCTATTTCGCGAATGGCCGTTTCCTGCGCCGTTTCCCCGGGCTCCACGTGGCCTTTTGGTATAGACCAACGACCCTTCGGGTCCTGAATCATAAGAAACTCTATTTCGCCTTTTTTATTGCGGCGAAATACTATACCACCGGCCGTCGCTTCACGCACGACCTCCTGAATACTTGGTTTTTTCCTGGAAAAATACTTCTTGATGTTGTCAAACTTTGGCGTCTGCATCGTCTGATCCTCCAATAAGCGTGCGATACGCCGTGCCAAGCACGCCGTTCACAAACTTACTTGAGTTATCAGAACCAAAAGCTTTGGCAAGTTCAACGGCTTCGTTGATTGCGACCTTCGGCGGGACAAGGTCTCCGAGCTCCTTGAGCTCATAGATTGCCATGCGTAGAATCATTCGGTCTATCCGCGCAATCTGAGAGATTGGCCACTCCGGCGCAATAGGTTGAATAGTCTCGTCGAGGCTTTTCATATCCCCCGCAACACCATTCACGAGTTTTTCAACAAACGCTTGATCGCCGATCGCCTCTTTGTATCGTTCAAGATTTCGTCCTAAAACGTCAGAGATCTTGGCGTCTTTATCTTCACACTCCACGCGAAATTCATACTCGTAGAGTGTTTGGAGAGCGACGATTCGTCCAAGGTGCCGGTTAGATGCCATAACTTCGGTTCTTTATTTATAAATTTAGTAAATGTGCTAAAACTGCTCAAGCAATTACTTGCT
>CAXYYW010000134.1:0-2162 GCA_964293235.1 uncultured bacterium
CGCAAACTGTTTATGATACCATAAGCACTATGAACAACCCGTTCCGAGCGCCGAAGGGCATCTTGAAGGGCATCCATTCACGCCGCCGTTTTTCGCGGACATTGCGCATACTTGGGCCGGGGCTTGTGACGGGCGCGGCGGATGACGATCCATCTGGCATTGCGACCTATAGCCAAGCTGGGGCGATGTACGGCTACAAATTGCTCTGGATGATTCCGTTCATGTACCCGCTGCTTTTGTCGGTTCAGGGCGCATGCTCGCGCATAGGAGCAGTGACGGGCAAGGGGCTTGCCGAGCTCATACGGAATAACTACAGCAAGAAGATGCTGTATCTTGCGCTATTCCTTGTCATAGTAGCAAATGTCGTGAATATTGGGGCAGATTTTGGCGCTATGGCTGCCACGTTACGGCTGCTGGTGCCACAAATCCCATTCGCAACTGCCGTTATAGGCTTCGCCGTGCTCATGCTTGGACTTGAGCTATTTGTACCGTATAAGAAGTATGCAAAGATACTCAAATGGCTTGCCATCGTCCTTTTCGCATACCCTATAACTGCCTTTGTCGTTGGTCAGCCGTGGGGCGAAGTGTTTGCTGCTACGCTTAATCCGTTTAACACACCGCTTGACTTTACTACTATTATGATTATGGTCGGTCTTATCGGGACGACCATCTCGCCGTATCTCTTTTTCTGGGACACGTCAGAAGTAGTCGAAGATGAAATTACGCACAAACGCCTCGGTCTCAACAAGCTGCATATGCCGAAGATTACGCATCGTTTCTTGAAGAATGTGTGGGTCGACAATGTCGTTGGCATGACACTCGCGTCTATTACCGCATGGTTCATCATGCTTGTCTGCGCGACTGTCCTGAATAGCTCTGGCATTACCGAAATAACTACTGCAGCCGATGCAGCGAGTGCTATAGAGCCGCTCGTCCAGGGTTTTCCGAACGCAGGGCTCATAGCTAGGCTCATCTTTTCTGTTGGTATTCTTGGAACGGGCCTCTTAGCAATCCCGGTGCTTGCTGGGAGTTGTTCGTACGCCATAGCAGAGGCATTCGGCTGGAAAGAAGGCTTGAGCCGCAAAATAAAGAAAGCTAAAGGGTTCTACGTTGTCATCATCATCGCCACTGTTGTTGGCCTGCTTATCAACTTCACAGGTATCGACCCAATACAAGCGCTTGTGTGGGCGGCAGTCGTTAACGGCATCGCAGCTGTTCCGCTCCTCACTATGATTGCCCGGATCGGTCGCAATAAAGATATTATGGGCGAGTATAGGGTTAGCCAGATTGGTCGCGTCGGTATTTGGGCGGCGTTTGGCACTATGACCGTTGCTGCTCTCGCGATGATTGTCAGTATGTTCATCCCGTCGTAGTGTGGATAAACAGGGAATAAGTTGTCGAAGTTCACACTTCTACCTCTGTTGGAGTGGTATACAATTTATGCTTGACTTAGAACCCCTCGCCGCGATATGATAGTCCGCGTCGCTCTTAATCAGCTCGCGTCTGGTGCCTACGGTCGACGAGCAATAACAAGTGAGCGATGTCCCGACCATCCGGTCTAGGACTCAAGGGAGTGGCACATGCCAATTTCAATCGTGAAAGCGCCTTCGCGCGCCCAACGAGTTGAGGTAGAAATTCTACCGGCTGAGTGGAAACAATACCTGCTTAGCTAGTTACAAAAAAGTGGTCCTTATCTATCCTGAAGGACCACTTTTTATATGCAAATTTAGAGTTTAGCGGGTTGGTGGTGTTTCGCCTGCGGCTTTCAATGCCGCATCTAGTTTATCCATGAGCATGTTCCCGCCGCCGTTGATGACGTTATCGACAGTGTCACTGTCCATTTGCTCACTACCAATAAAGAATGACGGCGTCGAATCAACGCCTACCTTACCACCAAGCGAACGGTCGCGGCTAATCTTATCGGATACCTCTGTGCTGGCCTGATCTGACGTGGATTTGTCTATATCGAGGTTAAGTTGTTTTGCGTAACTGAGAAATGTATCGCCGCGTTGCGATACGGTCAGGTTAACCCACCCATCACGTTGGGTGAAGAGGAGGTCGTGCATTTCCCAGAATTTGCCCTGCAACCCGGCAGATTCCGTAAACTGTGCAGCAGCGAGCGCAGTTGGATCTAAAGAGGAGAGCGCGGAATTGCAGTTCAC
>CAXYYW010000135.1:0-2137 GCA_964293235.1 uncultured bacterium
CCCCCCCCCCCCCCCCCGACGCCGCCCCCGACGCCGACATCACCCGCTACCCGCGGTGGTGGCGGTAGCTCGCCTGATCTGCCGGACGGTGGGGATTTCCCCATCGGCCTGCTGGCGGTGCCGTTCGCGGCATTGGCCGCTGGTGCCTGGCGGGTGCTTCGAGGACGAGGGCCGAAGTCGTAATTCGGCATGAGGGAGACGCTTAGTAGCCGTTTCTGGCTACTGGCTGTGGTAATCTTCTCGGTTTTTGGGCTGACGTGGTCAGCCCCTGAACCGGTCAACGAAGACCCATTACCAGATATCGTCTTCCCAACGGTGACGGTGGCGGTCCCTTCCCCTTCGGGGGGAGGGCCGTCGCCGTCATCCTCGCCGACGTCCACCATGCCGGTTATCCATACAGTCACACCGAAGGCTATCAAGATTCCGGGGGTAACCCCGAAATCAGGTGCACGAGTGATTGCCCAGCCTCAGTACTACGGGTACAATCCGCAGACGAGGAAGAGTGACCAACTCATGTACGATACGCCCGACAACCTGTTCGACGTTTCGTGGTGGTCGGCCGACCCGAAGGGAGCGCCGGCTCCAAAACCGGGAGCAAGTGCGGACAACGCTTATATCGCTGTTTTCTGGGGTCACACGGCTCTCGATGACAAGCACGGCGTGTTCGCCAAACTTGGTACGGTTGAGGTGGGTGACCTCGGCTATATCCAGGGAAGGGACGAAAAGGGCAAGCAGGGAGTTCTTACCATGCGAGCCATTAAGTCCTATCAAGTTCCGAAGGATCCGCAAACAGCGTTCGACCGTAGCCTGAACAAGGCGCCGACCGGCACTCAAGTGGCAACAGGGACTTGTAGCGGTGATGTCGACTGGGCAACCGGTCACCATGAGGACATGAGAATTGTTCTCTGGACAATCACCGAGTGGACGCCCGAAGGGTAGATGAATCAGGCCTGTGGAACTCCCGTGCGATTCGTTGCGCGGTTGAGGTCTCTTTCATCTACCCCGGGTTTGTCCCGGGGTTTTCACTTTTATTTCTTCACGTTAAATCGGAACTCAACGATATCGCCCGGTTGCATGACATAGTCGCGGCCGACAGTATGCATTTTGCCGCCAGCTTTGACAGCAGCTTCTGAACCAGCGGTTACGAGGTCGGTATAGTCCATAACTTGCGCGGCTATAAATCCTTTTTCGAAGTCGGTATGTATGACACCGGCGGCTTCAGGCGCAGTAGTGCCTTTTTTTATAGTCCAAGCGCGAACCTCTTTGTCGCCAGCGGTTAGGTAGCTTTGCAGGCCGAGCGTATGGTAGGCGGCAGTGACGAGCTGGACGAGACCGGACTCTTTGACGCCATATGTCTCGAGCATTTCCTGGCGTTCGTTTTCATCAAGCCCACGGAGCTCTTCCTCGAGCTTCGCACATATGAATACGCAATCAGACGGGGGAACAAGTTCCCGGGGCTCAGCCTGCTTCGCTTCGGTGGTCAGCGTCTCTTCGTCTATGTTGAACGCATATATAACTGGTTTGAGTGTCAGAAGCTGGAGGCTTGATGATATGTCAGCGCTCGGGAGTTTGCCTGCATCGAGTTCGGTACGAATAGTTTGCAGCGCCTCGAGCTCAGGACGTTTCTTCGGGTCGCCTTTGACTTCTTTTTCAAGTTTGGGTAAGTGCTTGTCGAGCGTTTGTATGTCGGCGAGTATAAGCTCGGTGTTTATAACGTCGATATCCTTTCGAGGGTCGACCTCGCTGCTATCGTGGCGGAGTATGTCATCGTTTTCGAAGGCCCTAACGACGTGGATGATAGCATCGCACTCACGAATATTCGCGAGGAACTGATTGCCAAGGCCTTCGCCCTTGCTTGCGCCCGCGACGAGCCCGGCTATATCGACAAATTCAACAGTCGCAGGCTTTATGGGGGCGTCGTGGTACATTTTGCTAAGTACTGTCAGACGTGGGTCGGGAACGGGGACGATACCAGTGTTCGGTTCGATGGTCGCAAACGGATAGTTAGCAGCCAGTGCCTCAGCGTCAGTGAGAGCGTTGAAGAGGGTAGACTTACCGACGTTTGGCAAGCCGACGATGCCTATAGATAAACTCATATAGTTCTAGTATAACAGAGATAATTACAAATTTAATACCC
>CAXYYW010000136.1:0-2133 GCA_964293235.1 uncultured bacterium
TGTTCGCGTGACATCCCAAGTGCTTTTGAAAGCGCCGCCGTGTCATCTTCACCGTCCTCGTGGACCTGCTGAAGGACTATGGCCTCGCTTAATGATAGTGACCGTGTGGCAGGTAGTTGCGCTGCTGTTGAACTCATGTGTGATTCTCCCTTCGTTTATTTTTCTGCTTCATGGAGATGCGTGAAGCTGACTCCATCTTCATACTATTTGCCAAATTTTTGCTGAGACAAACAGAAAATTACGTCCGTACAGTAACCAACAGCGGGTCATAGCTGTGCCGCTACTGAGCTGCTATTGCCAAACCCTGAGATAATCAACTTTCATGGTCATTGCCGGTGGCGTGCCTCCCTGACGCAAAGCGAGATTGTAGATGAAGTACATCGCTTCATTTGGTACACCACTCGTTATCTTCGGCCCAGCCTGACCATCAAAGAACACTTGTATATAGGTAGCTGTCCATAACATCCCATACGTGTGATATTCAAGGTTATGTAACTCTCCTCCGTATTTAATCGGGCCGCTTTGATAATTCGTACCGCTATCGTCCCAGTGAGTATTCGCTGATACTCCAAGTTTGCTAGAGAAGCTCGGGAAAAACTCAGCGATATCAATTTCAGGCGGCCAGTGATTCGGCGCACACATCCACCAAGCCGGCCACCAAACAGTATCCGTTGGAACAGCAATTCGTGATTCGGCAAATCCATAAAGAAACGTGTATCCCTTTTCGCTGTTCACAACACCTGACGTATACGGGTACGTCGTCCCGTTTGTCGCGAGATGCGGGTCGGGCGTTGCCGTGAGTATCAACTCGCTATTTACAACCGCGACATGATCGGCAGCGTACGCGGCGTCTTCTGTAGTTGGATTGAACGGGGTATCAAATGTCCCTGCGTCATACCCTCGAAGCGGCGTCCACACCGCAGTATTTAGTGTTGTGAAGTCATCTTCAAAATCGAGCGTCCAATCACCGCTAACCCCAAGTGGCATCGGCGTCTGCTTTCGGTGAAGCACAACGTTACCGACATCTTTCCTGTGCAGCGTGACGCTGCCGGCTGGTGCCCGATTGAGACTCACGAGAGTATCGTCTGGGTTGATTGCTGCCCCGATACCTGCAAGCGTCAGTCGTAGCGGCGGGTCTGCAGCGCTAATACCAACGATAAACAACCGGTTTGGTGGGTCTGCGGCGGCAATGCCGGCGATTGTCAACATCGCCGGAGGGTCACCCGCTGATATTCCCGCTAAAACTAAACTCACGGAACAAGTATCTCCAGTTCGAGAGCCTCCCAATCAGCCGTCGTCAAACCAGAGAGTTCACCCGCGCTAAACGTTACCGTACCATCAGCAGCACTCGTGCCAACTGACACTGTTTTTGTCGATCCAATCTGTGCCCCATCGCTACCTTTCCAGAGATTCACCGAGATGTCTCCAGCCGTTGTCAGTGCAAGCTGGTAAAGATTGAGTGTCAGGTATGGCCCGACGATACTCATGGGTCGAAGAGCCACGCGAATACTTGCGCCCGTTGCAACCGTTACAGTCGTTCCATTGTCACCATCTGCAAGATTCGTGACCGCTGAAGCACCGGTAGGTGTCGGCATCGTCCCGCTATATGACACAAATCGAATCGGTACGACGTTTGCACCCTCGGCCGGCGTCAGAAGAGATTCCTGCGGTAGAAGCGCGAGCCCACATCCAGCACCGTTCTCAACCCCTATTGCGCGAATTACAACACTTGTCGAAGTGGCGGATTGCCCGAGGGTTTTTCCCGCATACGTATAACCCCAAAATGTGCCCGACCACGTCGTTGTCCCTGTTCGCTCAGTGTCAATAGCTGTATTGGTCGTATCATTATAAATATTTGCACGCCACGTCGAACTTGAGCCATTTATGGCAAGTGCGTATGACAGGCGAATCCTCGTCCCAGCAGCTGGCAAAAGACCAGTGCTCGACGTGTATACTGTTGAGCCATTGCATGCAACTGCCCATGAGCCATTCTGGTAGAGGTATACGTAGAAGTTTCCACCATCATTGCCCTCATTCACAGGTGCGATAAACTGTCTCGCCGAAAGCGTTGGCATGTCTATAACAACACTGGCTCGCCGCTCTGTTTGTCTTGAAGGATTTAATGCACGCAGT
>CAXYYW010000137.1:0-2117 GCA_964293235.1 uncultured bacterium
AATTTTCTCGGCCTCTGTTTTGAGCGACTCTAGCGCGGCATCACGCGCCACAGGCGTCTCGAACGTCGGGCCATACGGGCAATACAGGCGCGTTAGTCCGCCGCTATGTTCAACGATAGCCAGGTACGACCAGCCATCACCACTACGGCGAACGGTCTCGTTTCCGAGGGCATGCTGGAAGTCTTCCCACGCGTCGCTCTGTAGAAAATGCTGTTTCATCTGCGAACCAGTATACAAAAGGAACGAGTAAGTAGAAAGCGAGCGTACCACCTCTTTTTCTGAAGACTCTGCGTTTCCCGCAGCAGTGAGGCGATACAAGATCACAGATGGAGCCGAACGGGTCTGAAGAAAAAGACGGCGGGAGCGAGCGGACTACCGCATAGCCCACGCCGTTTTTGCCATAGAGATACTCGGCAGTACCTCGACATCATACGGGTCGGTCGGCTCTAGTTTCTGCGTATGGAAGTAGCCAAGGGTGGCGATCATAGCGGCGTTATCAGTACAGAGACTCATGGGCGCGTACTCAATGCCTATCGGCAGCGCTTCTTGCAGTTGTCGTCTGAGCTCTTGGTTGGCGGCAACCCCGCCGGCTATAACGACTGAAGCAGGGGAATAATCATGAAATGCCCGTAACGTCGTGCTAACAAGTGTTTTCACTGCTGTGTGTTGGAAGCTAGCCGACATGTTGGCTCTGAGAGCGTCTGAGACGCGCTCTGGCAGCTCGTGGGAGGGGAAGTCGTGTCCGACACCGACCTCGTTTTGGACGGCCCTTAGAACGGCTGTTTTAAGGCCGGAGAAGCTGAAGTCATATTTGCCGGAGAGTTTTGCGACTGGCAGAGTAAAGGCTTTTGTGTCACCCATCTCCGCTGCAGCCGCGACTGACGGGCCGCCCGGGTATGGCAGGCCGAGAATCTTCGCAACCTTGTCAAAGGCTTCGCCAACAGCATCGTCCTGTGTCTGACCAAGTAATTCATAATCGCCGTGGTTTCGGAAGAGTACAAGTTGCGAATGGCCGCCAGAAACTATCAGTGCGAGCATAGGGAATTTCGGTTGCGCGCTCGGTAACTTGAAATCAACGGCCGAGCCCTGAGCCGTGATGAAGTTTGCATAGACATGCCCTTCAACATGATGGACGGGGTAGAGCGGCTTCTTTTTTGTGAGAGCAAGTGTTCGAGCAGCAAGCGTACCGACAAGCAAACTGCCAATAAGCCCCGGCGCATACGTCACGGCTATAGCGTCAATATCACCCCACGTGAGGTTCGCCTGTGTCAGTGCTTCGTCTATAACCGGGTCTATAACCTCTATATGACTGCGTGCCGCTACCTCTGGCACGACACCACCGTACACTTTGTGGATATCTATTTGTGAACGAACAACGTTACTCAGCAGCTTGTAGCCATCTTCGACGACAGATGCCGCAGTCTCATCACAACTCGACTCAATCCCTAGTACCTTCATAGTGGGTTCATTATACCCATGTTCGGGGTATAATTACAGATATGACACAGAAAAAACTTCGTGACTACATAAAGCCGCTTCTTCCTCGACGGCTATTTGAAGCGATTGAGCCGACAGGGCACCTTATAGAGGCGACTATTCTTAGCGCGAAAGCCGGACATCCTGCAAACAAACTTCGTGTTATAGGCGTGACGGGCACCAACGGCAAGACGACGACAAGCTTCATGATTCACGGCATCCTGGTCGAGGCGGGCGTACAGGCCGCGCTGCAAACGACGGTCGGTAATGGCGTTGGCCGCGACATAGACCCGCAGATTCACCACATGACCAGCGTGTCACCCGGCCCGCTGCAAACCCGCCTGAAAAAATTCGTTGAAGCCGGAGCAGAGTGGCTTGTCATGGAAACGACCTCCCACGCTCTCGCGCAGCACCGTGACTTCGGTCTGCCATATGAAATCGCCGTACTGACGAATATTACGCACGAGCACCTGGACTACCACAAGACATTTGAACGCTACCGGGCAGCGAAACTGTTGCTTTTCAAGCGAGCTGCAAAGCACGGCATGAAACTCGGTGTCATAAATGCCGACGATCCGAGCGCCGAAATATTTAAAAAAGCTGTCCCACATAGTATGATGTACGGTTTACAACATGGAGAA
>CAXYYW010000138.1:0-2094 GCA_964293235.1 uncultured bacterium
CCGTCAAATGTATATGTGCCCTGAGTTTCGTCAAAGGTAATCTTGCTCGCCATGGCGCTGGATTTGTCGACAAGCAATACCTCAGCGTTGCTGAGAGAATACGCATGATCTACTAGCAAAGGCTGTATGACCTGTATGACTTCTCCGAGCAGGACGATACCGACGGCGACGAGTAATTGATACCGCGGTTTGGCACGTATCAGACGGCGTCCCTGGTATTTCACGTTGCCCCATAACTTCAAAAATGGCCGTCGTCGTATTGCGAAACGGCGAGTGCTACGATGACCGAACAATCCACGTCTGTTTGTCTTTCTCATCTTCTCTCCCAGCGCAGGCACCAGCGCTGTTTCATGTCTGTTATTTTAGCATAACAAGTATGAAATGCCAAAGAGGTAGGCTATCTGAAAATGGATGCTACTTGTTGCTGAACGTGAAGCCGAGGTTGCCGACATAGGCGTCCGCATTGCTTGCGGCGCTGACATTTATTTTGAAGACGATACTGTCGCCAGCGGCAAAACCACATGTCGAAGGGTCGGCTGCACCGGTTGCGACGGCAGTTTGCCAGGCAGTTTGTACACCAGTTGAGACGCTAACTATTCCTCCGCATGCTGACAATCCGCTCGATGTGTTATTGCGGTACACCTGGTATGTCACGCTTGAGTTTGCGCTATCAGTTTTGCCCATGAGCGATGTCTGCCCTGAGGCGAATGCCTTGAACGTGCTCGGAAGCTGGTAGGTCACATAAATGCTGTAGGTTTGCGTGGTTGGCTGAGGACTGGTCCACTTGTAGAAGTTGTAGGTCTCGTTGGCACCGCAGATTGCTGGGGCGTTCGTTGGGTCGTTGATGTTCAGCATGTCAGAACAGAAGTCGGAGGTCATGGTGCCGACGCCCGTACCGTGCATGACAGCGTTCGTGTACTCTGGTGAGATAGTGACGATGTTGTCTGGACTTGAGCCGCAAGCACCCCAGCCGTCAGCTTCGTAGCACTGGAGCTTTCCGAGCGTCGTGTCGTAGTACATGCTGCCGAGGAGCGCATCGTTGTTTGCGGCAATAGGTGCGCTGGCAGCCTTGTCGAGTGTGAAGAGCGTTGTTGGGCCACCGTTGCTGCCGCTACCAACTTGTACGTTTGGTGTGGTGTTAGAGGCGAGTGTCATAGAGAATGCATCAATGAGGAAGGTACGAGCGCTTCCAGGAGCAGTTGGTTGGATGAACTGTACATATGGGTTGGAAACGGTCGTGGTTGAAGTGTTGATGTAACAGGTAATCTGGGTCCAGCCAGTTGTTACGACGGTCTGAGTATTGTAGTCAACGCAGTCGACGAAGTTGGTGCCATTGTCCGGTGTGTAGCGGACCTTGAAGTCGGTAAATGCTGAACCGGCGGTCAGCTTTGCGTAAACTGAGACGCGGTAGAGAGTGCTGGTGAGCGGGTTGATTGACAGTTTGTTCTTCACGCCATTGTTTGCAGTGGTACCGGCGCTTACCTGGGCGCTGTCGCTCGCTTCTTCTCCGTCTGATGTGTAGCGTGCCACGGTCGCGGTTCCGACCGATGTCCAGTTTGTGCCAAAGTTCGTGTTGTCATTGACGCCACCATCCGGTGCGTAGTTGTAGTCAGCGGCGATGGTGACTGAGATGTTATCGACATAGAAGGTACGTGCTGTGCCGCTTCCAGCCTGGATGATGTTTATGGAGTTTGCAGCCGTGATGCCCGTACTTGGGGCGGTAAAGATACAGTTGACCTTTGTCCAGACGCTCGTCTTGACAGCTTGACTAGTTGTACAAGTGGTCAAGCTTCCGGCGGTTGTGGTACCGTCTATAGAGTAGTAGACCCCCATGTCGGTGAATGTGCCGCTTGAAAGTTTCGCACTGAATGAGACGTTGTAGTGTTGGCCAGCGGTGAGCGACGTGTTCAGCACATTCTTTACGCCTGAGCCCGCGGAAGTTGAAGTCACGACTTGGGCGGAACCTTGACCCGTTGCGATATTCGCTGTAGTTACGTTGCGTGTCACTGTTGAACCTGTCAATGCAACCCATGTTGAGGCTGGGAAGGTCGTTGTTGTACCGCTGTAAGTCTCAGCACCAGAGTTCGAGGTGTA
>CAXYYW010000139.1:0-2081 GCA_964293235.1 uncultured bacterium
AGTCTCTTCTCGGTCAATAACAACACCATTGAGTACGCAGTAAATGGCGGTGCAGAGAATAGCACGCTCACAGGTTGGTCAAATATCACTGCAAGCGTAACCAAGAATACGACGCTGTCGAACGTAGCAACAGGCTTGGCCTCAGTACAGGTAGCGACTTCAGGTAGCGGGCAGGGTGCAAAAAATACGCTATCCGCAACACTTTCTGCCAATACTACGTATGTTGTTTCATTCGCAGTCAAAGCATCATCCGCGGGGCCGTTCAACTTAAATACCTACTTCAGCATTGATGGTACTGCCAACTCAGTCAACTGCAATAACACTCTTTCGGGCACGGGCTACACGCTGACGAATAACTTCGCAGTAACAAACACCTGGACGAAGGTGTCATGCTTCATCACGACCCCAGCTAGCGGTATTACAGCAGCAAATGCGATCCGTATATACGAAACGGACATGGGTACTGCGACCTTCTACATCGATAACCTCAGTGTAATATCCAACGATGCCAACACGACGCCGGCAAACGTACAGATCGGTGGCGGGGCGACCGGTGGACAGCCAACCCTCTTTACTCTCGACCAGTTTGCTGGTCCTCCTATGAGCACCAACAATGCTGCATACTACGGTTCCATGTACTATGACACCACGAAGGGGGCCATTCAGTGCTACCAGTCATCTGGCTGGGGTGCCTGTGGTAGCGCACCAGACAATATTGTCACTCTAACTCCTGAATATACAGGAGCGGTGTTAAATGGCACTGGCGTGGGTACGATGACTGCCGACTTCTGTGCGAATGGTGCTGGTCTCAGTATTAATACTACACTTTGCACCTCCTCTGGTGATGCTCGAAACTATTATCAGTGGACCTCACCGCAGCCGACAGCGCAGACCTACAGCATATATGTGAACTACAAGCTACCTTCTACCTTCAAGCAGTTCTATGACGACAATACTATTACGCTGACAGGCTACTCTACGAATGTCTCAAATGCGACAGTGGCGTATTCGGTGTATCGCCGAGACAACTCTCTAGGAGCGCTTTCTCAGTGTGGAACCTCGACTACCGTTACTAGCTCGGCAGGCAGTTGGCAAACGGTTTCTACAAACGGTAATGAGTATTCTGGCTGCTCATGGAACGGTGGTGATTACGTCATTTTCAGGATAGATGTTACCTCCAAGAGTAATGCTACTGCCTACGTAGAAAACCTTAACTTTAGGTACACGAACAAGTAGAGCATCAATTATGAAGAATCAAACACCTAACCAACCAGCAGAAAGGAAACGAACACAAAATGTGTCCAATTCTTCGACGCAGGCTGGTGTTGCTGAGCATCGTACCTACAAACCTCGCACCCCTATCACAAAGACCTACGTTGCTATCATGAATGACCCATTTGTCTTTAGCTGCTGATACTAACCTGAGAATCTCGCGAAGAGCTGTGAATAACTGGTATCCGCCCCTTGTCGCTATCTAGTACGAATGGTACACTTAATCCATAAGCGTTATAAGGGGTAGTATTGGACGATTTTGTCAGACAAACACGTACAAATCGTGGGGCAGGGGCTGCAAAGCCACTTCGCCCTGTCAAACGATGGAGCCCGACTGAGATAAAACTGGCTGCGGCCTCAACTTCCAAGCAGCAAGTCAGAGGAGGGCTACTGTCTCAATCAACTAACAGACTTGCCAGAGGAACTACCGCAAAAGCCGCTTCTGACAGCAGTCGCCATGTTATTTCGCTGAGGATTCCACGTCACCCCATGAGGCAGCTGCATCAGTATATTCGCAAAAAAACATCGTGGCTTACAGATACAAAAATGATGCGCTGGCTACAACAGCTAATGCCACCCCAACGCAGACACCCCATGCTTGCGCGGATAGGCTGGGGACTCATGGCCTTGTTCGTACTCACTACGCTTTTCTTTGATATTATCAATCAACGCCAGTCAGTGACCAGCTATGCATTGTCTGCGTCAGCCGAGCAATTACTCCCGGTAGCAAATAAACAATATGCCGCCAAAATTTCAAACGATAGCAAAACGTGAAAATATGTATATAACAAAGGTTATCAAGCTCAAGC
>CAXYYW010000140.1:0-2059 GCA_964293235.1 uncultured bacterium
CTCCTCGGCATCTTCCCTCTCGCCCTCGTGGTTGGGCTGCTGCTTCCGCATAGCGTGACATGGAGTTGGTGGCTCGTGGTACTGCTTGTCGTTGAAGGCTTTGCCATAGGTCTCTACAACAAACTGTCGTTCCGCGCCATAAAGCGCCTGCCTATCTCCCACTTTCAGACACTCAACCAATCCAGCACAATTTTTATCATCATCGGAGGCTGGATACTTCTCGGTGAAACGCTTTCCGTGCCACAACTCATAGGCGTCTCGTTTATCCTCGGCGCGGCTGTACTGGCGGCATTTGCGGCAAAGGCCAAGGCACATGCTCAGACTATCCAGCCCGGCACGGTGCAGCTTGTCATCGTTGCCGCTATCATACTCAGCGTCGGTCTCATCGCCGAAAAGGCCGCTCTCGGCCATATGGACATGGGTGCTTACTTCATATTCGGCATCGGCAGCCAGGCGCTGTTCGTAACGCTTATCGCGCTCAAAGATGTCAATAAACAGGTGCGTAAAGCCATATCTCACTCAGATATCCGCAACAACGTGGTCATAGGCATGCTCGGCATGCTCGGAGGTATGTCATACCTCTATACGGTCAACACCGCAAACAATATCTCGCTTATAGTCTCGCTCAATTCGTTCGTTCTTCCGCTCACGGCCCTCGGAAGCTACTGGCTGCTACACGAACGTGAAGACCAACGAAAGCTCTGGGGCTCCATAGCTCTTGGTATGATAGGCGTCGCCATAACGGCGCTTTAAAAATGGCTCATTTTCAACACCAGATTCTATTAGTTGCAAAAGACAAATGACTTTGTGGAGGTTTGGCAGATGCCACTGCCGATTTCATGTAAACCATCGCCGATATTCTTCGAAGCGGCCGCCTGTGATTCTTTCTGAAGATTCGCGATATCCCACTGAGTTTTGTTGTACTGCAGCGCTATCACTATACTTGCAGCGGCTATAACCACCGCCACGCCTATGGCCGCTACCGCCATCCAAAACGACCCGACAACTATTTTGACTTCCTTCATGCTCCCTCCTTCGTTTTCTCTGAGTTATATAACCAATTATATAACTACTGGTCTATTTACAATCTTCAATGACGAGGGTTTTGCCCTCATTGACAAAATACTTGCAATGTTTTGGTAAATATGCTATATTAGAGGTGTGTTCGAGGGGCTTGCCCTAGAACCGGCCAAGGTGAAATCTCCTAAGTCTGGAAACGAACACACTAAAGAACGTCCGAAAGGGCGTTTTTTAGTACTTCATGATGCTTTGGAAGTAATGTTTACCTTTCTCGCCTACCTTGCGAGTCACCACTCGGACTCGTACACTATCTTTTCCAACATGCGCTTCTAGTGCGTAGTATGTTACTTTAACTTTCTTTCCATCAATCATCTCTCGACGTGTTCGTATTTCCGTTTCTTCATCGCAGTTATGGATAACCGGAGCAATTAGCGGCACGAGTACTAGTCGGTTGAAAATTGTTTTCGTATCTCTGCGGTGCTTGCCCTTAAAGATCAGGTGTTTGAAACCAAACATATTGAAATACACCTTATCCCCTATAGCGTTGGATTGAATCGGCTTGAGTTTTTCGTACTCTGCACGGTACTTTGCTATCAAGTCTTTAGTTGGTAGGCGTTCCATATCTCAATTATACCAAGTGTTGATTACCGTGCGTCACTATCTATCCGTGGGTGCTTGCAGATATCCCAGACCCAAGGGGATGCAAGGAATTTAGGTTATTTCCAATCTTCTATAACGAGGGTTTTGCCCTTGCGGGTGATGACGACTTTTTGTTTTTTCTGCCACCCCAGCTCTTGGATGAGTTCTTTCGGCAAGGTTACCATGTAGCTTTCGCCTTCCCGCCCTGTGCGCTGTAGTTTTCGTACCTCTTTCTTGCTCGCCATATCCCCCTCCTTTTTTGATTGTTATATAACTAGTTATATAACAGATTATATTCCCTCTATAAGCGTATCTATAAGCGCCACTATACGATCTTTGATGCGCTTCAGTATGCTTTCGCGCTGTAGAAGCTGGCTGTACCAGCAAGGTTACCCAAACT
>CAXYYW010000141.1:0-2047 GCA_964293235.1 uncultured bacterium
TGTTACGTAGCTCAAGTACGGTTGGTACAGTGCAATTGCCGGGTTGTCCTTTACCCATTGCTCATAAAATGTCTTGTATTTTGCTGCTCTCAGAGACGGGTCAAGACGGGCTCGGGCACTTGAGAGCGCATCATCGGCAAGCCCAGAGCGGTAGTTAGCGAAATTGAGCCCCTTGGCATTTGTCTGCGACGAATGCCAATACGGGAACACGTCTGGGTCAGCGCCTATAGCAAGTTCGTATAGCAACACGTCATAACCGCGTGGCTGCAAGTAATCTGACACTATTGACTGTGGCTCGGCAAGTTGCGCCTTCACGCTAACCCCCAGCTCTTTCCACTGTTTTGTTATCTCATCGACAATGAGCTTGTAGTCGCCACTATTTGGTGCGACGAGGGAAAGTTCAAGCGCAGTGCCGTCCTTTTTTCGTATCCCATCGGCAAGCTTCCACCCAGCTTCATCGAGCTTTGCCCCAGCGGCTTTGCTATTAAACGAGGCTTGTCCTGTGATATCTCCAGCCAACAATGATGATGGCAATGGGCCACCTAGCGTCGTGCCCCTATCGTCAACCGCTGCGAGAATGGCTTGGCGGTTCGTACCAAGCACAAGTGCCTGCCTGACGTTTGCATCTTGAAGTATGGGCTGATCGTTATTAAATATCGCAAACATGCCATCGAGCAAAGGATTCGTTGAGGCCACAAACCCGTTCCGTTTCATAACAGCACCTATCTGGTCAGCCCCAAGACCGAGCGCTGCATTTACTTCACTGGTTACAAGTGCCTTCTCTAACGAATCACGAGACTCATAGGTGTGCAACTGGAAACGATTAAGTCGGACGTCATCCTTATAGTACGCATTATTTGCCTCCATATGTACGACAAGTCGTTGTGTATCGGGATTGATAATCTGTAATTGCTTGAAAACAAACGGCCCCGTGCCGACCGGCTTACGACCAAATTCATTTTCACGTAGATCCGCTGGTTTCACGTCTTTTAGAATGTGTTGTGGCAAAATGCCAAACGTGAGAGCCTGTGCAAATGGCGCGTACACAGAGGGTAAAATGAAACGTATCTGATTGTTTCCAACCTTTTCAACCTTGACCCCGGCAAGTGTCCCGTATTGCACCGCCTTTACGGCTGGATCTTGTATAAGTCGCACCGTAAACATAACGTCGTCGGCTGTCAGTTCTTCGCCATCATGCCAGTACACATTGTCACGCAGGGTAACGGTGTATGTTTTGCCATCGTCACTAACATTCCATGACGACGCCATATCCGGCTTGAGTTGGTTGTCGGTATCATAACCTAATAGGCCGGAGAACAATAATCGTGAAGCCGATATCTCTGCCGGCGTGCTAGCGAAGAGGGGATTCATGGTGCTGAGCTCCCCTACAATACCTTCGGCATACGTGCCGCCGTCCGCTGGGGCGGAGGTCGTAAACGCCGCGGTAATCCATGTCGTTTGTAAAGTCGCGAGAACTATAAGAAGTCCGACGAGTATTAACCACCCCGCTGTGTGGCGACCAACTTCCCGCATATTTGTCCAGCGACGAGTCAAGAACCGGTGCGCATGCTTTACGGTAGCATTTTCTATTTTACGTGCGCGACGCTTAAAAGCACCCTTTTGTATCTTTAGCCGCTTGAAACGACGCCACCCCGTTTGTTGATTCGGCTCTTGCTCCATACCCTAAGCTAAGATTAAGTTCACCAAAATCGACAGAACAAAGATAACCGCCACGACTATTGTCGCCTCGTATAAGCTCTTGTCTACACCGCGCCTTGTCGTAAAGAGCTCGCCGCTTGACCCAAAGCCAGCACCAAGGCTCGCGCCGCGTGCTTGCAGCAAAATAAGTATCATAACTAAAATCCCTGAAACGAGTGTGGTTATCTGTAATGCCTGCGCAATATTCATAGTGGAACAACTCCTTTAATCGGCCTTATAGTCCATTATACCTGTTATCACGTAATTTATAAGGCTAATTATCATGCCGGTAAGCACTGCTCCCCAAAATGTTACCTCAAGTCCCGGAACAAATTTGAGCGCGAGATAC
>CAXYYW010000142.1:0-2037 GCA_964293235.1 uncultured bacterium
TGATGCATCAATATGAGATGGAGATACTCAATGTAAGTATGAGTATTGTCATGGCTGGACAACATGTCCCCGAAGGACAGGCTATTACACGAATGCTAAAAGGCTATCAGTATGCAAAGCTCCTTGAACCACGAAAAACCGTTGCGTCCATGGCCGGGTTGCTCGCAAAAACCGATATATTGCTAATGCCTTCGGTTTTTGCCGAGCCGTTCGGGATGCTTTCGGTTGAGGCGCAGCACAGCGGATGTCGTGTTATTGCCAGTAGCCTCGGGGGGCTTCCCGAGACTAACTGCGGCCTGTTGACCCTTGTTGAAGAGCGGAACCCTCAAGCATTGATTACCGCAATACGTGAAGCGGTAGCACTTGGTTTATCGACGGCTAACGAACGCAGCGTCGCTATACGCGAATTTACCCTCGGCCAGTCCGTTGACTCGCTACTCAAGAGTATTCACGCGCATAGCAGCTAATTTCGTTACGAACTTATTTGACGTCTTTTCCTTTGAATGGTCCGCCAAAGAGCGGGGCGAAGATGCAAAAGTTCAATGCTCCGGCTAGGAATACGACGACGCCAAGGATGGCGAGTACGTATACCCAAAAATCACTGAGCATATACGCCCAATAAATAAGTCCAAGCCCAGCGACCATTCGTATCCCGCGTCCCCAGATGCTCGACATAAATTTCGCGAATCCCATACACCCTCCTTTGTTACTACCTATACTTCAGTATACGCTCATGCTCGTAACTACTGCGAAATGAATGTAAGAGCGTTGCCCGTCTGGCCGGCGCGGCCGGTACGACCGATACGGTGCACATAATCTTCGTAGGCTTTGGGCGGGTCGAAGTTTATAACGTGTGAGACGTTTGGTATATCGAGACCACGGGCGGCGACGTCAGTTGCAACAAGCACACGCACGTTGCCTGATTTGAAGCTTTCGAGTGCGCGCAAACGCTGACTTTGCGATTTGTTGCCATGAATTGCAGCCGAAGTAATGCCGCTTTTCGCGAGCTTGTCGCTGAGGCGTTGGACGCCGTATTTCGTGTCGCCAAAGATGATGACTTTGTTAAAGTCAGAATCTTGAAGCATAGCTTCGAGAAGCTCAACTTTGTGTGTCTTGTCGCGGGCTCTGACAATATTTTGCTCTATGTGGTCATTACTTTCGCCCTTCACGACAGATATAGTGACGGGGTCGTGCATAAACTCTTCGACGATGGTTTTAACGGCGGGGGTCATAGTTGCGCTAAAACACAAAGTCTGTCGCTCACGTGGAAGTTCCGCTTCTATGGCACGGATGTCACGAACAAAACCCATGTCGCACATACGGTCTGCTTCGTCGAGCACGAACGTTGTGACGTTATGCAGGCGCAACACGCGTCGGCCAATAAGGTCTTTGACGCGGCCTGGCGTACCAATGATAACGTGAGGGCCTCGCTGGACCTGCGTGATTTGCCGGCCAATATTCATACCGCCGACAACAAGCGCAGAAAACTGCTTTTGGCCGGCTGAAAAACGGTGAAACTCGGCGTCAATTTGCTGAGCAAGCTCGCGGGTTGGCGCGAGGATAAGGACGCTGACAAGGTCTCGGTTGGCAGACAGTTTTTCTATAATAGGGAGCAAGAATGCAGCGGTTTTACCCGTGCCGGTGTTCGCGAGTCCTATGACATCGCGGCCTGCGAGCGCCTCAGGGAGACACTGATCCTGAATAGGTGAGGGTTCTGTAAAGCCGAGGAAGTCCAACGTCGCCACACTTCGGGCGTTGAGCCCAAAGTCATGAAACGTATGTTTTGCTTCGTATGCCGCTTCCTCCTGTTGAGGGACGGCTTTGTTAATATAACGGTGCGAGCTGATGTTCGCTGATTTTTGCGGAACGCGGCGCTTATGAGGCGCGGCGTGCCCACGGCGAAAGCCGCGTGAAGTATAAGTTTTTTGCATGGACGATACCTTTCTTGTACGTTTATGCGATGAACGTCAAGAATTATCAGATAATGCAAGTATTCATCCAGTAGAGATTTTCTACTACTTCTATTTATTTTATCAT
>CAXYYW010000143.1:0-2022 GCA_964293235.1 uncultured bacterium
TATCTCAATTTTACTATAAAATTCATATAATTAGGTCTTTCTTTGATTTCATCAAGAGTTTTATTGCCCGCAAATCCGTTGTAATTATTGTATAGCCATGTGTAGCTATCAATAATGTCTTGACCAATGAGGTTTATATTAACTGGCTGATAATTTTTATTATTATAATACGGGTTAAAGTTTGAAGGCGGTATATCTTTGTAAATTATCTCTTTCAATACCTCAGGCTTCATCGAAAATTTAAGGTTTTCTAGTTGATAGATCAGCGTTGCCTCTTCGATATCCAGAAAAGCTGTTGTGTTGTCAAAATCAAAAACAGCATATAAAGAATGCGCAGGCTTCTGCTTTGCTTCTTGAATGAGTCTATCAATTTTTCTTGAGTTGAACTCGTCCCAATTGCCGATAACTGCTTGCTTATCTTGGGGAGTTGCAGTTTCTAAATTTTGTGACACTTGATTTGTGTTACTGGCACTGGCTGTTGTTCCATATACTCCAAAAATTACGGATAGTAGTGCATATATTATTGTCATTTTCATGATTAATTCCTTTTTTAGGGTGCATTATTATCTGTAGCAAAAAGTAAAAGCTAGCTATATCAAAATTTGGCACCCTGATCGTGAATGTGATGGTTATCATATTTTATGAATATATGAAAATGGTGAGGGAGTAAGCCTGAATTATCTACAGAGAAATGCTTAGCATGACAAGGTTGCAGGTCAAAAACAGTTCGAACTATCTCCACGTGTTATTTTAATGTCGCTTATCTATCTACGGCTAGTCCTGATGGTTCTTTTGCTTACTTCTGCATCGTGCAAGCCTGTCATACAAACCCCGAGCTATTTAATCGCTCGGGGTTTTTTCTTATGTGCCGCTATTCAGTATGCCATTCGGTTGAGTAACCCGCTCTGGCCGTTTGAAGCTGACAGGTGCGGTTCCCTTCGCAAAGTCCCCCTCATGCGCCGTTGAGGGGGCGCGGACTCAGAAGATATTGATGCTGTAGCCGACGATAAACTTCACGTCGTTACGATCGGTTTTATAGTTGCTATCTGTCGCCCGGAAGAGCGCCGGGAGCAGGGTAAAGGAGAGACCTTTCGCCATGCCGTCCGCCACCAGATAGCGAGCGGAAAGATCGAACGACACCATGCTCCCGTCGTACTTTCTCGCCGAACCGGTTTTACTGACATCGCTTACCACGTGCCAGCCGTAGGTTCCGGCACCGCCCAGGGTTAACTCCGGTAGATTAAAATCGGCGAAGTTATAACTCACGCCAAAACGAACCGCGCGGGCGCCGGAAACGTTAAAGTCTTCCAGCTGCGACAGCGTCGGCTGATAATCACGCTTATCGGAGTTCGCCCACGGGGTTAAGCGGAAGTTGTAATCTCCGGTGTTCGGGGCGTAGTTCTGACTATAGCCAAGGGACCACACGGTGTTGTCGTGGCTCAGGTTAAAACCAACCCCCACATAATATTCCGTTGCAGGATCTTTAATCTTCGACAGATCTTCAATGTAGCGCGCCCCCTGGTAGAAGAGCTTACTCTGCAGGGAGACATCCTTTGTCAACGTATCGTGACGCTCTACCTGTGCCTGCCAGTTGCGACGGTAGCCTTTACCTTCGCCATAGCCTACGTCAAGCACGGTACTGCCAAAGTTATAGACTGCGCCCACCGTGTGAATGTAATCGATGATTGCACCGGCTTTAATGGTTTTGCCGTGGTCATCGAGTCCGGCGGCGTTGTTCTGGTGCCAGGCCGTGGTCATCGGTTTAAAATCACGGCTCCAGTCGTTCTTGAAGCGGTCGGCCCAGGCGTAGGTCAGCCTCAGTTTGTCGAGGGTCAGGGCACTGTCAAACCCGCGAAAAGCGTGAGGGTTGAGGCCCCAGCTGCTTTTTACGGTACCGGAGTTAATGGGGGTATAGCCCGCGGCCAGCTTGAAGTTGGTGCCTGCATCGCCAAGGTTGAGCTTGAGTGCGGCAACCGACACGCTCATGTAGGACTTCTCGCACGGGCTGAATTTGCCCGGCTC
>CAXYYW010000144.1:0-2013 GCA_964293235.1 uncultured bacterium
CAAATATGAACATCTTCAAAGATGGCAAGGTCGTTGACACGGTTATAGGCATGGTTCCACAGGGCGTGCTTGAGACGACACTCAAAAAGCACATAGACTAACTCTCATACTGAGCTAATACAGCATTGGTCTGAAAAACGGGCGAACCCGCTTCGGGGCATTATAATAGAATGTTGTGAATGAACGATTAGCAAAGAAGCTGAAAGACCTGCCGAAAGAGCCGGGTGTGTATTTCCATAAAGACGCAAGCGGCGAGATTATTTATGTTGGCAAAGCAGCGGTCCTCCGAAACCGCGTCAGGCAGTACTTTCAAAAATCGAGACTTCGCGACCCTAAGACTGACGCGCTTGTTGCAGAAATTGACGATACTGACTGGATGGTCGTAGAGAGTGAAGTTGAAGCGTTGTTTTTAGAAGCGGAGATGGTCCGTCGCTATATGCCTCGCTACAACATACTGCTACGTGACGATAAGGCGCTAAGCTATATTCGTATAGATTACGATAGCGATTACCCAACGGTTTCGACAACGCGCCGTCCGCTCGATGACAAGGCGCGGTACTTTGGACCATATTTTTCACTGTACAATGTCCGAGAAGCACTGCGTATTTTACGCCGGATTTTCCCCTATGCAACGAAACGAAATAACGGTGAGAAGCGAGCCAGTTTGCTTTACCACATAGGTCTTGACCCGGGCCTCGAGAGTGGCAAAACAAGTCTTGAGGAGTATCGGAAGAATCTCCGTCGGCTCATGGCGGTCATAGAGGGCAAAAAGAACAGTATTGCCAAAGAGCTTGAAGCTGAAATGACACGGGCTGCAAAAGAAGAAAAGTTTGAAGAAGCGGCGCGTTTGCGAAATCAGTTGCGAGCACTAAAAGAGCTTGGGCGGCAGATAGTCTTTTCCGATAAAGAGTTCTTGGATATAAGCAAAGACAGGGCATTGGCCCGGCTGCAACAGCTTTTCAACCTGTCCGAACCGCCAAAACGGATTGAAGGCTATGACATTTCACATATGTCAGGGACTGACGTGGTTGCGAGTATGGTGGTGTTTGTCAACGGCGTAAGTAAAAAAGACGAGTACCGAAAGTTCAAGATGACAACGGCAAAAAATGATGATTATGCGCAGATGCACGAGGTGCTGTCGCGTCGTTTTAGTGTAAAAAACAGTAAGGCGTGGGGCATACCTGATTTGGTGTTGATAGATGGCGGTGCTGGACAGCTGGCGGCCGCGACGAAGGCTATGCGTGAAAATAATGTCACAGTACCTGTTGTTGGGGTGGCAAAGCGCGAGGAAGAAATGATTGTGCACGCGAAAGAGTCCAATATGGATGTGTCGTATCTCAGGCAGCTCGCTGCAAACCCGGTTGCGGGCGTTTATGTCACGGAGCAAGGGGATATTCTAACGGTGAATTTACACGTCGGGCAAGTCAATGCCGGGTCGCATTCAAAGAACTTGCGTGGCGGCGATACATCGAGTCCATACACCGATGTCGTGAAACTATTTCAGCGGATTCGCGATGAAAGCCATCGGTTTGCAGTGAGTTATCATACGACGTTAAAACGAAGTGGGCAGACCAAAAGCAAACTCGACGACATACCAGGTGTCGGAGAGGTGACGAGAAAGAAGCTTATACGAGCGTTCGGGAGTAGTAGGGGCGTTGCAAAGGCATCACTTTCAGAGTTGCAATCAGTACTCGGGACAAAGACCGGCCAAAGAGTTCACGCCTTTTTTCAAAATGATTCTGCTATACTAGATGAGAAGTTATGAGTAAACAATTAGTCGTGTTTTGTCTTCGATGGGTGCTAATAAGCCTTGGCCTTTGGGTAGCTTCACGCCTGTTGGGTTCGAACTTTCATGATACTGGGGCAACGACCAGCACCTTTCTCGTGGCCGGTCTTGTGTTGTCGCTGGTCAATAGCATATTAAAGCCAATCGTTGTCGTGCTTTCGCTCCCCGCGATTTTGCTGACGCTTGGGCTGTTTATGTTGATCGTAAATGGACTTATGGTGTATCTC
>CAXYYW010000145.1:0-2011 GCA_964293235.1 uncultured bacterium
GCCCAGCCTACCGATACGACAAAAAATGAAACGTTCGGCAAATTGGCCCATTTTCGCGCTTCCGGGATTTTCACAAAATACGCCTCTTGTGCGGCCACGAGCTCCTCCCCTTTGAGAAGTTCGGCCTGGCCTTCTATATCCACGGAAGTATCTTCATTTGGCATTATGACAAGTGCCACGCGGTCATCCTTCTGCATGTTTGCAAACTTTCGTGAGTTATTAAACGTATCAAAAACAATTTTTTCGCCATATAAGCCAAATTCAACCGTCACAGCATTTGGCCTGCCGCCTTCACCTATGGTCGAAATCGTCATGAATTTTGCTGCATTTGCGAGTTCTAGTACTTCTTTCAGTTGCATAATTACTCCATCTTTTGGCTCAGTATATTCGCATACGGCTCAAAGCCACTCTTTTTGTAAAATTCTATGGCCCTTTCATTACCGCTAAACGCTTCAACTATGAGACGCTCCACTCCTTGAGATTTTGCCCATCTCTTGAATTCATCTACGAGCGCCCCTCCTATACCTCTATCTCGCATGCTGGCATCAACGCACATATTGTCTATTTCTGCTCGCTTCCCCATGTATATAGTGCACGGTTTTTTAATATACCCGTCCAGATAGCCAACAACTTTTCCGTTTTCTTCTGCGATTATACTGAGATACTTCTCAGACTCAACTGCATCACGAAAATATTTCTCACCTTCCTCGCTATATGGCCAGCCACAATCGAGGTCGCCGTTCCACTCATTGTCGCTCAAAAACAAATCATGGTTCAGTTTCTGTATAGCCGGAACATCATCTTGTGTAGCGGGTCGAATAATCATGCCATTACCACCCCTTCTCTGTTTCCTTCAGAGGAAAGTTATGCTTGTACGACGTCTCTCCTCGTAATTTTCGCCAATAATAGCAGACTAGCCGCTCTGCTCCTGAATCGCTTTTTTCAAACTCATTCGGATCAACAAACTTCACCTCATCGCTCTCTTCGCCAACGGTGAAATCAAAGTTCTCAGGAGTAACTTTGAGTATGACGCGCACTTGCCAGATGCCTCGAAGCAAAAGGTGTGGGCTTTCAGCTCCTATCACTTCATACTCAAAATCACCATCATAGCCAGTCTCCTCTTTAAGCTCGCGGCTGAGCGCAGTTTTTATATCTTCACCAAACTCCAAGCCACCCCCGGGCATATCGAACCTATCGCGGCCGTGCTCCTTTGTGACTAGCACCTCGCCCTTATCATTTTCTATATACGCTTTAAGAGAAATTCGAAAAAGTGAATCAGACATGCCTCTATTGTACTCCCTCCAAGTACTTCGTGGCCTCTTGAGAAGTTTGGAGCATAACAACTTTTTTATCAGGATTTGCGACTATTGCATCAGTTATTTTATAACGACTATTTCTATTGAAACGCCACACAAATAGCAGAAAATCCCTGACCAACTTCTCATGCCAATCACTTGGCATGTCTTTACTGATGCTTCGTATGTATTGCAAACGACGCTTAAACAGCCGGTACATCATAATTGCCGTGACTATCCATTGTCGGCCTTTCACCAGCGAGAGTACCCTTCCCCGCCCCCAACGAGGCGCCCCGGAAGGGGCGTTCTCATTTTTACCTATAATTCTCCATTTATCAGCATCGTCATTTCGTCGTCAGATATTTGAAATGGTTTCTTGCCAGTATCAAGTGCAGATGTATATGGTTCTAGGTCTTCTGTACTAAACAGACCAAGATTTACGGCAAGCTCAAGCATACTGCGGATGTCATCTATACAATTTGGCTTTGATCCCAACGCCCCCTGTATATCAATAGCCTCACAAACAAGGCTAAAGAACACCTCTTCCAGTCGACCCTTTTCCTCATTCAAGAGCTGCCCGTTATGCCCGCGAATCGATAGGTCCATCAATTCATCAGGTTCAACATCAAACAACACTGGTTGTTTTTTACCCATGACTGTTCTGAGGGCATACTGGTGCGGACTTAGTATCTCAGACGAGAGTCTGCCTCCCTCAT
>CAXYYW010000146.1:0-1992 GCA_964293235.1 uncultured bacterium
CATGGCCTCGTCATAATCGCCCGGAATCTCAGAAACAACATTGACGTTAATAGCGTCGTAATTGTGAAATTTGGGATAATTTTCTGGTATATATTTTTTATACATGTCAAAAAATTCATGTCGTTTGACGGTGTCAAGGTTTGTGAACCAGCATGCCATGATGTGCTTAAGCTTCTTGCCATCGACTATTTTCTCGTATTTCTCGCCACTTGGCACCTCAAGCCACATATCGCTGTTGATATTCCTGTAGCCGAGCCACATTCTATCTTCTTTGATAAGCTTGAACACCTCTCGATATGTAATAGAGTTTTTATTGCCAATTATCAAAAACTTCTTATCATATTGCACTAGTTGCGCAAGGTACTCGCGGAACAAGCTGAATGGCGGGTTCGTCACCACTATATCTGACTGCTTTAGCAGCTCCACACACTCTTTGCTTCGGAAGTCGCCAGCAGGATACTCTTCATCACCTTCAAGCGGCGCCCATTCATTGTTCTTGTTGGCTTTAAGTTGTTTTGCAATATCATCAAGACTAAATGCACCATCACCATTTATGTCCTGGGCTTCGTTGATAATAAATTTGTTTGCGGTAATTTTAGGTCGCCCCTTTGGCTCGACAACCTGTTCTGGCACGCCAGTTCCCTGCAAGACTAGTTGTGTATTTGCTACTGGCGATGGCTTATAGCTCGTTGTTATGAGCTGCTTGAGTCCAAGCGAATTGAAATTAGCGGCAAAATACTTAAAGAAATTACTTTCAAATGGGTCATCACAGTTACAGTAAACCACCTTGTCCTTAAACTGGTCCTTGTAGTGCTTCAGTTCACTTTCGATATCTGCTAGCTGAGTATAGAACTCATCTTTTTTAGCACTTTTAGCAGATTGTAAAGTCTTGTTAGCCATCTAAATTTGCACTTCTCTCATACTTAGATATATCTCACGATAGTTGTCATTTTGCATGAAATTTGCTACAATGTCGATATTAAGACGAAAAGGTTCCGAACGGCTCATTACCTAAGGACCCTTTTCTTTTTTAGTTCTATTTTCTGTTGAGTGGCTGGCTGATCAAGGCTTGCATAATACTTCGAAGAAATCTTCTTGTATAACGACGAACGGTACTTTGAGTTTGGGAAAAGAATCTTTTCAAATTTCCCTACGGCGATCAGGTAGTCAACTAGCATTTTGTAGTCACCATCGCCCGACACCAGGACGATTTTATCGAAATCTTCCTTCTCATACAGTCGTTTCATAACATTGAAGATAATGTCTGAGTCAACGTTGCCTTTCTTCTGCCCCAACATCGCCGAGTTGTGTTGGCGAAAAACCAGTACGAAACCAGACGACTGGATGTCTTCATATAGCTTCTCAATTTCGGGGCCTTCCTGGACATACCCAAGATAATAAAATGCTTTACTGACGTTATACTTCTGAGCCAGATATACCCGAAATCGCTTTAAATCTATGTGCCACGCAGGAATAGACTTCGCCGTACCCATATAGAGGTTTTGGCCGTCAATGTATGCGTAGTTATTCGCCATATTACGAAAGTTCCTTTACATTCACCCTTTTCTGCTCAGTCGTGTCCCTGTCTCTGACCGTCACCGTTCCATCTTCAAGTGTCTGAAAGTCTATAACCACGCAGTGTGGCGTGCCGATTTCGTCCTGGCGGCGGTAGCGTTTGCCTATATTGCCATTGTCGTCCCATTCGCAGACGAATTTCTTTGAAAGTTCTTCATAGACTTCACGAGCTTTTGCGACAAGTTCCGGCTTGTTTTTCAGCAGCGGAAAGACTGCGTACTGCACCGGCGCAAGCTCTGGCTTCAGCTTCAAAACAGTGCGAGTTTCGCCATTTTCCGTCTGTTCGACGACGAGCGCGTCGGATATAACGGCGAGGAACACACGGCCGAGGCCCATAGATGTTTCAAGTATCCACGGAATATATTATTCCTGTGTCATTGGGTCGCGGTAGCTAAGGTCTGTGCCGCTAAATTTCAT
>CAXYYW010000147.1:0-1978 GCA_964293235.1 uncultured bacterium
CAATAACAACTACAAAAGCCGCTATCCCACGAACGCTCTCCAGATATAGCAATTTATTACTGCTATCATCTACAATTTTTCGATAAGCTTGTTTTTGATTATTGGTTTTTGACGATGAAGAGACCGTGGGTGTATGTGAGGAACCCCCATAGCCATATCTGTATAGCCAGTGCCATACATGTAAAAACCAAGAATCCCCCTTCTTCAAAATCAGCGCTTTACCCTTCCACCTCAGCCGCCCACATCCATATCCCTGACAGAGGCATAATCAAACTACCTACCAATAATACCAGATGCAATCATCTAGTACCGATTCTGCTTATTCTTGTACTTTTTTCGCAATCTCACCAACGCGTGCGGAAACGTCTTTTCGCGCGACTAATATACCGTCGGGGGTATTCACGACTATGACATTATCGAGACCTATAACTGCGATCGGCTTGCCCGACTCTTCATTTCTGACGTAGGCATTCTCAACCTCTATAGTATGAACATTTTCTCCAGAGAAGTAATTGCCTGCTTCATCCTTAGGATTGACGTTATGAAGGTCTCGGAAATTCCCCACATCCATCCAGTCAAACGTGGCCGGGGTGACTAAGAACTTCGGGACGTGTTCGTTAAATGCATAATCTATAGCGTCTGATTCATATGACAGGTACGTATCTGTGTATTCTTTTGAGTCCTCATCAAGAGCCGAAAGCTCATCGTAACGAGTCTTGAGTTCTGGCGCATATTGTTTGAATTGGCTAGTGAACGTATTGACCGAACCAACCATATACCCACAGTTCCAAAGATAGTTACCGCTCTCAAAAAACTGTTTTGCAAGCTCGAAATCAGGCTTTTCTTTAAATTGTTCAACTTCAAACACGCCATCATGATTCGGCAACTCGTTGCCCTTTTCTATATATCCAAAAACGGTCGCTGCATAGGTAGGCTCGATACCGATAAGAGACACTAGCCCCGTATCAGTCGAAGCTTCCGCCGCTGCCGTAAATGCGTACGCAAACCCTTTTTTGTCACGGATATGATGATCTGACCAATAGAAAGCGATAGGCTCATCCTTGTTATGACGCTTCCCTATATAGGCCAGTGCCGCAACGATACAGTTCGCCGTCCCACGACGCCCCGGCTGGGAGATGTAGTGCTCATCATCAATCTCTGGCAGTTGCTTCTTGAGCTCTGGTATAAGACTTTTTTCAGGGACAATATATATGTCCTCAGCTATTCCCTTGGAGCGATCATACGTGTTTTGTATCATCGTTTTCTCACCCGTTAGGGCTAAAAGTTGCTTTGGTTTGGTTGAGGTTGAGAGAGGCCATAAACGCGTGCCTGACCCCCCGGCAATAATTACACTAATCATAGATAGATTATACCACTATCTTTAGGCTAGAGCTCACCTTCCGCCTTTTGCTCAAGCTCAACAATATCTTTTGTTCTTCCTTTAAATATAAAGTATTTATACGCGACAAAATTCCACACCATCCCGACACCAACAGCTGCCGCCTTTGCCGTGTTTAACTGCACTTCAGGATGCTCGTTCAGGAAGCTGAAGAGAATGAGCGATTGCCCGAATTGAGATCCTGTCACCGCCTCCACGCTCCATATAACCAAAGTTTGCAAGACAAGTGAGCTAAAGCCACTAACCGCAAAGAAAGTGAGAAACTTGCGAAGAGACGCCTTCTCATCTGAGCGAAAAACAAAGTGATGATTCAAAAGATACGAGATTGATATCCCGACGGTTACAGATATCGTATTCGCTACGAGCACTGGCAAATGAACAGATAGAACAAGAAGATTCAACAGAACAAAATCAAGGGCTGTATTAAAACATCCCACAATCAGAAACCGCACCTTATCCAAGGCAAGTAACTTTCGTAACACCTGTTATACTGTATATGATTGGGTCATACAAAACAAATGGTGTAATGGAGGCTGCTATGAAGTTCGCAATTGTTGTGCCAACTTACAATGAAATTGG
>CAXYYW010000148.1:0-1959 GCA_964293235.1 uncultured bacterium
TCACGATCAGGACCCGCCAGATGCCTACCATCCAGGCTGTGTAGACATCCTGGATTCCGGCGTACCTGATTACAGAGACGCTTGCCATGCACCCGATCGTGACTGCTGTACAGGGGACTATCACGCGAGACAACCGCTTGAAGTCATCCTCGGACGGTGGCCAACTCTCGTTTGCATGTCTGCGAAGGCTGCTCAGCCCGGTGGTCACGATAATCGCGCACAGGGCCGCGAAGCAGCCAGTGATGATTATCGAGATGGCACCCAGCTTGACGATACCGAGGTCTTCCTCGTGCGTCGAGCCGTTCCCGCTGTATGCCGCGAGCGCGTGAGTAATCGTAAGGTCAACGAATACCCACACTGTCCACAGCGCGGGCAGGAGACACAGTAGCCCGAATGCTATCGCGGCCACCGCCTCCTTTTGTGCTTTAGTACGCATGAGTCCCTCCTTCGGTAGACAATACTCGTACGACTAATGCGCTAACTATACAATAAAAACAATAATATTACAACTACTTCTTTTTGCGGGTAAACCGACGTTTTGCACCTTTTGCGGGGGCTTCGGCGAGGAGTTTTTTGGCTTCTTCGTGGGTAATTGCCTTCGGCTCGGTACCTTTTGGAATCTTGGCATTCTTCTTGCCATCCGTAATATACGGGCCGTAGCGGCCATTCAGAACCTTCACGCCGTCACCAAAGTCGGCTATATTCTTTTCGGCTTCGGCTTTGAGCTTTGCTTCGTACAATTCTCGGGCTTCCGCCTCTGTTATAGTATGAGGATCGAGCGGTTTTTTCATACTAACGAACAGCTTGCCAACCTGTACGTATGGTCCAAAGCGACCGATGTTCGCCTTCATTTCCTGTCCGTCTGCAGTGGTCCCTACGATGCGCGGAAGCTCAAAGGCCTTGAGGGCTTGTTCGAGCGTGACAGTTTCGACGCGCGCGCCTTTCGGGAGCGGTGCAAATTCCGGTTTCTCTTCTGATTCCGTTGCGCCGAGCTGCAACAGCGGTCCAAAGCGGCCGAAACGAGCGAAAATTGGCTTTCCACTCTTCGGGTCTGTGCCAACTTCTCTTGCCTGTGCAACAGTTGAGCGGTCAATATCCCCAGAACTTTCAATGCGTTTGTGGAATGGACCGTAGAAGCTTTTTAGCATGACGTTGCGATCAAGTTTATTGCTTGCGATATCGTCGAAGTGCTCCTCAACACTTGCGGTAAAGCCATAATCCACAACCTGGTCAAAGTGGTTCGACAGGAAGTCGGCTATGAGCTCTCCGGCAGGTGTTGGGATCAGCTTTCCCTTGTCTGCCCCTGTCTTTTCGGTAACGACTTCCCTGTTTACTGTATCGTTGTTGAACTGTAGTTCTATGACATCGCGCTCAGTCCCCTCGCCCATGCCTCGTTCGACATAGCCGCGGGTTTGGATAGTGCTGATGATAGTCGCGTACGTCGATGGCCGTCCTATGCCGAGCTCTTCAAGCTTTTTCACGAGCGAGCCTTCGGTGTAGCGGGCTGGTGGTCGGGCGAATGTTTGTCGTGCTAAGGCGCTCTGGAGTGAGAGCGTATCACCAGAGGTTAGTTCTGGTAGAACGTTATCTTCTTTGGCGCGTCCGTAAACCTTTAGGAACCCATCAAAGACGATAATCTCGCCCTTTGCAACAAATACATAAGACTGTCCGGATATGTCTATGCGAATCTCAGTACGCTCTAACTGAGCTGCGGACATTTGGCTAGCGAGTGTGCGGCGGCGTATGAGCTCATAGAGCTTCTGGTCGTACTCGTTGCCCGAGGCAACCTCGCGGGCCATGTCGGTCGGACGGATGGCTTCGTGGGCTTCTTGTGCACTCGCGCTCTTTGTCTTGTAGGCTCGCACCTTCACGTAGTTCTTACCAAAAGTTTGCTCTATATAGCCCGCTGCGGCCGCCATAGCCTGTTTTGACAGATTGACGCTGTCAGTACGCATGTAG
>CAXYYW010000149.1:0-1916 GCA_964293235.1 uncultured bacterium
GAGCCAAGGAACAATATCATGGCCCTCTCGTAGCCGCCCGCCCCACCGGGGGTTACAAGAAATGTCCCTATGAGCCCCGCAAGACCATTTGCTATGAGGATTGGTGCTGGATTCACGTACACGCCCAGCGACAAGAACGCGACAAAATACATAAGCGTCTCTGCAATATTGAACAGAATACCCCACCAAAATGGCTTCATAAGACAGCGAGGATCCTCCTTTAATATGAGGTAATCTCCATGGAGGTCTATAAAGAATTTATGCAGGCTTTCACGTTCAATAAACGCTTTTTTACGTCCAAACCATTGCGTAACACGCCTGTTAAGAACGTCATCAAGCATTCCCTCAAATTTATCGAGCCGCTTCTGGCTGCCTAGTAGAAAGATGGCCAAAACTATGGCAGCAAGAATAACCGTCAGCAGCCCGCTTGCAACGAGTATCGTGAATCTGGTCAGGCTACCGTCTATCGTCACCCACAGCACCGCAACGAGCATGAGCGCGGCAAACGATGCAAACACCGAGGCCAAACGAACAAACTGTGAAAGCGTCGCCCGCCCGTGACTTACCCCGAGTTTACCAAGCCGATACGTCATATAGGAGGCGCCTGAAACGCCAGCTGTTGGGAAGATATGGTTTACAAAGTTTAGTTCAAGCGCCATTTTCGGCTGCTCAAGTACTGGCGAATTCTTTAGATCACCACGGCTTTTGAGATACGAGAAAATCGTCGCCCCACTCGCGAAATAACTTATGAATTGCAGAGGAATGACGAGCAGGAATACCCAAGGATTGACCTGGGACAATAATTCCCACGCTTTTACGAGGTCTTTTCGGGCGAAAAAGACCACAAGCGCCACAAGAACAAGCGTGACGATGTTCAGCCACTGCTTTACAGAAAGCCGTTTTATCATACTATCCAGTATATACTGTAATTATGACTATTTGTATTTTGGGACGACAACCAGAAATAGGACTCGCCGAGCTCGAGGCGCTGTACGGTAGCGACAAGGTTCAGCCCCTTGGAGACCAGTGCGCGCTTGTCGACACGGCCGTTGATTTTAACCGGCTCGGCGGAAGTGTCAAAGCCGGCGAACTCCTAAAAACACTGCCCGATACTTCAAGAAAAGGTGTCTTCAAGTCAGTTGCAAAGCTGCTCCCCGACGTCGTCAACTCGCTTCCAGACGACGGTAAAGTAAAGCTTGGCCTCAGCGTCTATGGATTCGATATTTCCCCATATGAACTAGGTGGCGAAGCCCTCCGGCTTAAAAAAAGCATAAAAGCGCTGGGTCGCTCCGTTCGAGTCGTGCCAAATGAAACCCCCGCCCTTTCAAGCGCTCAAACATATCACAACCGGCTAGCCGACGAGCTTGGCATAGAACTTCTTATAATCCGTGACGGAGACCAGACACACGTTGGCCGCGTTACCGACGTGCAAGATATAGACAGCTACCGTATACGTGACCGCGAGCGTCCGAAGCGTGACGCGTTTGTCGGCATGCTCCCGCCAAAACTCGCGCAAATCATCATAAATTTGGCTATTGGCCAATGGAATATAGAAGGTAGCCAAACGCAATTAGCTAATAGCAATCTTCCAATAGCTACTATTTTGGACCCTTTCTGCGGCACCGGTGTCATTTTGCAAGAAGCGCTTCTCATGGGCTACGACGCGTATGGCACGGACCTGAGCCAAAAGATGGTTGATTACTCAACCACAAATCTTCAGTGGCTCAAGGAAAAATCAAAGCTAACCAGTAAAATTCGGCTTGAAGTGGCTGATGCTACGAAAGCTACGTGGAATTTCAGTGCTCCAACGGTTATTGCCTGTGAAACCTATCTCGGGCAGCCAATTGGCGGTCAACAGCCCACCAAGGAAAAGTTCGCTGAAATAGTTCACGATTCAAACACGGTCGTAAAAGGAT
>CAXYYW010000150.1:0-1904 GCA_964293235.1 uncultured bacterium
GGCATTCATCATCTACCGCAGGAAACTCCGGGAGCAGGAACTTTATAGCGAGGCCTTGGCGGCAGAGTCGGAAGCCAATGCGCGCCACTCTTCCCTCAGGCTCCTGGCCGACCAACTCGGTATCAGTGGCATTGACATCGTAGAGGCACACCAACTGATGGAGAGGGCTGTCAGGCCGCTCACCGTGGTAGACCAGAAATATATTCTCTGCTTTCTCAACGGAGAGGACGTGAAAACCATCGCCCGGCGGTTCAACGTGGAGCCCGCCTCAGTCTATACCGTGAGGTACCGTATGAAGAAGAAGTTCCCCGACGCGGTGCAGCTTCCCTTCTGATTTTCCCAGAAAAATATGCTTTAACTGTCAAAATCCCGCATTTTCGGGGTTCTGACAGGCCGAAATCTATATTTGTCTATTGGCGCGCGAGCCGATAAAGCCTATCTTTGCAACGTCAGAAACCAACATAAACACGATTATGAAACTAAAGACAATTTCTATTGACATATGGGCATTCACTACCTCAGGGCTATGACATTCGTAGAAGCAAAACAATAACCATTAATATATCAAACGTCACTAGTGTCCGGTAAAAAATTGAGGGTTATCAAAAAGGCTAGTTTCGATGACACTTTGATTACTTGGCCCAACCAGCTTCTCTGCCCTCTCAAAGAGACTATGTAAATTAATTTTCTCAAACATCATGGTGCTTACAATCTGCGACATGAGGTAGAGCGACTGTTCTATAAAGTACTTCTTCTTGGCTAAGGCCAACAGCAAGAAGGCACATACGGCAATCCATATCTGGGTGTACACCGCATTCTGAGAAGTCCCATAGAACGATATGATATGGAGATGCTGTTTTATCCATTTGAAGAATAATTCGACCTGCCAACGCTCTCTGTACAGTTCTGCGATTGTTAGGGCTTCGAAACTGAAGATGTCGGTGAGAAAACGATAAACAGTTCCGTCAGTAAAGTCCTCGTAAGTAACGAGTCTAAGGTCGCATGGATAGTCCTTTTTGCTCTTGACTCCTGTCAGCCTTATCTTCTCGTCTGAAATGACTCCTGTATACTTTTCCACAGGCATTGTTTCAATGACCTTGTACTTAGTGTTGTCCTTAATTCTAGTGACGAAAAAGGCATCCTTCGCTTGGAAGTCTCTGTACAATCGTTTGAAGTCCACATAACCCTTGTCTATCAAGTATATAGCACCCATTTCTACGTTTATGTCATCCAATACATTCACATCATGGACACTTGCCTCTGTAAGTCGCACGAAGACCGGAATATTACCGCGTAGGTCAAGTTGGGTGTGCATCTTCACCCCGCCAATATCACTTTTATACTTTGCCCAAGGGCAGAGCTTGAGACAGAGACTTATAGTGCTGCTGTCAAAGGCATACACCATATTATCTATGTCAAGGCGGAACGGATCTGTGATATATAAGGCTCTTGCTTTTTTGATGAGTACTTGTCCCAACTCTTCGTATATGTGCCAACTGCGTTTCTCATTAGCATCGGCCAGCGTACTTTTCGCAGCTACATGTCGGATTCCACAAGCATACAGCTTGTGTGCAGACTCCAAGGCTATGAGGCTGGCCTCAATGTCGCGAAGGCTATTCTTGTCGGCATACTGAGCCATGCACATAATCAAGAACTGATCATGGCACGAAAGCTGCTTGGCATAGCGGTTACCATTATACTTGCTGACTATATTGTCAAATTCTCTTCTTGGAATCATATCCATGACTTGTGAGAATACGGTTTTGCCTTTGTTCATTTTCCGATTGATTAGCTTACACTCTGCAAATGTAGGCATTTCAAATCGTGTACAGGCGTTTGCCGGCGGAAAATATTATTTATCAGATACTTACGAATTCTAAGGAGAAGTTTACCGGACACTAGTG
>CAXYYW010000151.1:0-1885 GCA_964293235.1 uncultured bacterium
TAGCTGACGGGTGTCGTCAGCTATCTTGTTCTTGCTCTCCGCGCTCGCGTTGAGTATATTGTAAAAGGTACGTTCGGTGATGGCATATACAGGATACACGTACCGCCGCCATATCTCGCGGTTTGAGATGCCGCTTCGGGCATGCTGGTCGTATATCCTGTTGATTTCCTCTACACGTTTCTGATAACTTACTCCGCGTCGCGTCTGCATATTTCTTATCGCTCCTTTTGTCTGTAAGGTCTGATGTCAAATTCCACTTTCGCACTCACGGTCACCCTGCCTGAGCCCTCGCACTGGGGGCACTGCTCAAAGACGGGCGTTCCGTCGCTTCCGGTGTGCCGCCATAGTCCTGAACCTCCGCATCGGCGGCAGATGGCTATCTTGGGAGGTTTGGTCATCTCTTTTTTCATAAGCCTGCCTCCTCTCGCTTGGGTTCAACGTAGAAGGTCTCCTCCTGAACCACCTGGATGCCGCAAACGGCCATCGCCTCCGTCATGCTCACCTCCCGCATGTCGCCCGTGGGGGTGTCATAGACCGCCACCTCCTTCAGGTCACGGTCGGCAAGCAGCCGGTCCTTGGCAATCTCCTCCGTCTGGCGGATGTAGGTCATCGGGAGGAAACGCTTCGCCAGCTCCAGCGCGCTTGCCCAGGTGAAGCCCTTCAGCGTCTTCAGTTTCGGGGTGCCCGTGCGGAAGCCTATAACGCCGTGAGCCATATCCAGGCTCTTCTTCTTCGAGAACAACTCCGCCTGGTTCTCTGTCGCGAAGCTCTGCAACGTGTCGAAGGCTTCAGTCTTAGCCGCGTCAAGCTCGGCCAGACGGCCGGCATACTTCTCGCGGATCTTAGCACACTGCAACTCGATGTCGGCCGTGATCTTCGCACTCTCGGCATCGGCCTTGGCATACTTGGCGAAGGCTTCGCCGGCGGCTTCGCGCGTCACGCCGGTAATAATGATTTTCTTTACTCGTTTTGCCATTGTCTTTTCTTTTTTATGGGTTGATAACTAATTTTGCTCTTCGATGTCGAGCAACCAGTGCAGATTCTGCCGCTCCTCCTCAATCTCAAAGGAAAGCTGCTCAAGGCAGTTGTCATACTCTGTGTCACTCAAGCCATTCGTGAGTTCCCAGATGTGTTCCATCACACGCTTAACAAATTCTCTTGGTGTCATATTCATTAACTTTCTGCTATATTGCTCATCGGAAATACTATTGCGACTCCCCTCCCGGGGCGGATCTCTCCGTTTCTCCCCTCCCTCGGGAGGGGTCGGGGGTGGGCTTTCAATCCACCCTTGCGCTTGATCATCCTGAGCTTCACCTGTAATGTGTCAAGCGCTTCCGCGTCCAGCTGGGCGAATCGCTTGCCCGACACGCGAGGATTTAGGCAAAAGTTGTCCACCGTCGCCCAGTCCGTCGTGTTCACACCAAGCTGTTGCATCAGGCGCAAACACGCGCTACGCTTCTTACGCAGCTGGGCTTGCAGCGACTTCCTGCGTTCCGCATAGCCCGACACGCGTTCCATCTCGTCGCACATGATACGGTACTCCTGCGCTGTAGTCTCATGAAGGTGGGTAGTCCTGCCGTGGGTGTACTGCTCCACGAGCGTCTCCTTGTCCGCGTAGGGCATCTGCTTCAGAAGAGCGTAAAAGCGTGCGTAGTTCCTCTCCGTTCCCATAGCTTCTCCTCCTTCCAGTCTTTATAGTTCTCACGGGCAGCCTGAACGGCGGTCGGCAGGTCGCCCGAAATATCACTGATGCCTAACAAGGGCACGCCGCTCACGCTCAGATATAGAGCACCGTTAAACTCCATAACGTTCACCTCTCTGCGCGCGGCCTCGTCAAGCTCTGCCTGGCGCGCGGCCTCCAAGCGCGCGGCACGCTCCTCGTGCC
>CAXYYW010000152.1:0-1843 GCA_964293235.1 uncultured bacterium
GCACCCGCAGTTAGCGCCACGACACTTACTGTTCCAACCCCGCAGACTGATTACTTCTCGTATATTGTCGATAACTCCCGTCGTGCCTACTCGAGAGAACGAGCGGATGTCGAACGAGAGATACGCGACCTGATTACACCTCGGACAAGTACCCCGCAGCCCGTACCGAAGCCGCTTGCCGTCGATGCGCTCCCCGCCATGCAAAAGCCACCTATGGTGCCAGTAGAGGAGGGGGGTAGTACCCCTGTTCCACCTCAAGAGACAGCCATACCCTCGATGTTCCCTGTCACCACTGCAGTAGACAACGACACCGAACCGGCGAAACCAAAGCGTAAACGTACGCGCAGCCGCTCACGTAAGAAAAAGAGTGAGGCAGGGGAAAGCTCTTCTACTCCAGCAGGCCCCTCAGAGACCCCTGCTGAAAAACAAGTATTCAAACCAGCCCCGAACCCAACAGCATTGAAAGTTGATCACACCGAACCTACCCCTGCACCCCAGCCACCAAAAGACCCGACGGTCCTGAAGCTTAGGCATTAGAAGCCTCTTGTACCGCTAAAATACCTACGAGCACCATCCTGTAGCCTCTGTAATTTATATGGGTGCATCTTACCTGCTTTATCTGTTATACTTAGTTCAAGCTCAAGCATTTAACTTGTTATGAAAAAAATAATTATCGTAGCGTTTGGATTACTCTCACTTATCTCATTATCGCTATTTGCTTTGGTACCTAATGCGAATGCGGCTACGTGCAACGGCGTTGAAACTTCCGTCGATTTCAACTGTGACCAATACGATACCGACGGCGTCAGCGCAATACTTATGTACGTTATCAATTTTATGGCCATAGGCGTCGGCATCGCAGTTGTTGTGGGAGTTATATTTGGTGGCGTTAAGTACGCTTCAAGTGACGGCGAGGAGGCAAAAGCAAAAGAGGGTCGAGAAATCATTACGAATTCTATCATCGGTCTATTCCTCTTTATCTTCCTCTATGCAGGTGCAAACTTTCTCATACCCGGAGGGGCGTTTAACCTCAATGCAAAACCGCCTGCCGTCGCGTCGAGTAACACGACAACTAGTGCGTCAAACGGCAAGGCTGGTAGCAACACAAAAGTCACTGCTATTAGCTGGAATGTTTACTTTAAAAACCCGCGTAATGTTGGCGAACAAGTAGTAAAGCTCTTAGAAAGCGGTGGGGATATTATTGGTCTACAGGAATCACGACGGCCAATCGCAAGTATCTCGAAGATCGCATGTGCTGGTTGTAACTACGGTATATATCCAACATCGAGCGGAGCTGAAACGACCAACGCCATAGTCTGGGACAAACGTCGGTTTACCCTTGTCACGAGCGGAGCGTTCCACACTGTCACGGATGTAGATAGCAGGTACATCGTGTGGGGCAAATTTAAAGACATATCAACCGATAAGACATTCTACTTTATCAACACACACCTGCCTGCATATGCCTTAAACGGAAATGAATGGGATACAAAGGGAAATCCCAAGCAAGTCGCCGCATATAAAGCCCACATGGATCGTCTCACGAGTTTTATCAAGTCAAAACAAGCAGATAATATCCCTATATTGTTGACTGGCGATTTCAATGCAAATTACAGATGGGACAAATGCAACCAATCGAAGCTGTCGTGTGTCGCACTTGGACAAAATCTCTCCGTATATAGTAGTTACAAATACACAGGATTGGCTGGAATCGGCAGCAGCAATACTGCCGATGGAGTGCTCTATGACTATGTTTTCTCATGGAAACGTAGTGATGTCACTATTGGATCAAACCATATAGTAGGTAGCAACAGCGGCTGGGGTGGTTCGGATCATAGCCCTA
>CAXYYW010000153.1:0-1843 GCA_964293235.1 uncultured bacterium
GGAAAAGTAATCCCATTTGAACCGGAGAAACTGGCATGATGGCAACAACACCAACAGCATATTTTGAGGGCAACTATTATATCTCCCCGATTGGCGGGGGTAGATGGAGGGTCCAGCCTACCGCCGGGCAGACGTTCGGAACCGTAACGTTCGGTGTGTCTGGATCGATATTCAACATCAACCCGAACGACATAAACACCAATGGAGAGCCCACGATTTTAAAGCGGCTGATAGCCGACGACTCAGGAGTGCGGAATCAGTATGTCCTCGCGTCCGTCGTGGACGCCATACAATACTCGGAGCCTCGCGTCGTTGAATCATACAGCGGTTCGTCTGTCGTAACCAACGCGGACGGGGTGAAATACACGCGCCTAACCGGGTACAAGAAATACCGGGCCGCGTCGGTAGGTGTTGAGTCGTGGCGGTATAGAAACGCGTGGGCAATGGCGGCGCTTGGGTGGCAGAGAATCCCCAACACGACCCAAAATATCGAGGCCGGGAAGAGCAATACAACCAGATCATATTTTTCTTACAACATCAAGTACAACGTCAAAGCGATAGTCGGCATCAACGCGTCCAACGGACTTTTTGAAAAACTCTACGTCTCGTCCACAAGAGGTTCTGACGCGAGCTACTACGACGCAGCGGTTGACGCGACGGTGAACAATCTCAATGCTGGGGTATATTCTTTTATCGCATCGAACGAAATCAAGAGAGCCGACGGAACGTTTGCTAAGGTTGTCGAAGTGTACGCACCGAAGTCACATCAGGAGCGAACTACGCTGTCTATGATCGTGCGCCTCAGCAACGGGCGCATAATCCGGGCCTCTGCTCAGGTTGGCAGCACCGGGACCATATCCCTGTCAAATATCACACTTGGGGCAGAGACACGGGTAATTCGTATTGAAAACGGCACCCCAGTTTCAGCCCCCGCTCAATTTGCGATAGGGGATAACGGGGCTCTGGCCTATGGTACCGAATCAAGAGACGTTGTTCAGACCGTCCAGAGCTCAACACAGCCTGTACGAATTGGATACGGGGGGCAGACGATATTTGTCGGCGGTGGAGGTTCTGGTATGCCAGGTTTAAATAAGAACAACAAGGCCACTATGGTTAATAGTGGGTTGACTTACACCAAAAACGTCGGGTTCATTACCGCACTTTCCAGCAAAATTAACGGAGCAGCATGGATGGACCAGACCAATAGCGGAAATTTCAAATCCGACAAGGTTAACGCGTCTCTTGATATTCAGGCGTCCGGTGGAAGAATCTATCGCGAACCAACTACCTTTGTCGAAATGGAGGGGGCTTCGATCAAGCAACTCGCATCTACTCCCAAAATACCGATCAGCCCAGTACAGAAATGGGCGATTGAAGCCGCAGACAACACCGAATCAGATACAAAGGTTGTGCTCTCAGACCTGTTCCTTGAAGCCGAAACGTCTTCGGGTATCATCAACGGGTGGGGGCTTGTGTTTGAAGAATACTCAGAAAACCCGGACGCTGGCTCAACCGCTCCGGCAACATCGCAGCACCCGGAGCCCCCGGTGAATGCCGGGACGCCATTGTCCGCTCAATGCACCAACCCAGAGCTCGGCTGCATCACGTATGACTATGCCCCGGCGATACGGTAAAAACCCCCTCCTTTTTATATCGCCCATGCGGTTATCCTTTTGGCAAAAAAAAGGATAGCCCGTGAGATCCTATCAACCCTACGAACAATTCAACATCATCGTATCAACCGCCCGGACGTTGATTGGAGCGGACACGACAAAGTTCAAAGTCTCCTACGTACCTGTTATGAACAAGGATAACGTCTCAGTTGTCGCCGGATCGGAAACTG
>CAXYYW010000154.1:0-1841 GCA_964293235.1 uncultured bacterium
GCGCCTCGTCGACATCCTCGGCTTCTTCAACGCATTCACAAACCCTTCAGGGCTCTTCCGGTAAAGTTTCCAGGGAGTCTTCTCAGTCATCTTATCTCCTTACCCCTATGGTAACAAACAGAGGAGCAGATGCAACCATTAGGGATATGTAAAAAATACAGAGTATACTAAACGTATGTACAAGCAAATTGTCGAACACCGTGACTACATAAAAAATAAGCTTGCCGAGAAACTCTCGGCCGAGGAGCGCAAAAAATTACTCAAATATCACGTCAAGCGCGTGCGTGACTTTCAACATGAGCGGCTCATACATCTGCTTGTGACGTTCTTCTTCGCATTTCTCTTACTCGGCTCATTCGTCGCCTGGGCAGCCTTGCCATTTTCAACACTCTTTTGGCCACTCACGGCGCTCGTTACTATACTCTTTGTGCTAGAAGCCGCGTATATACGTCACTATTACCAACTCGAAAATGGCATTCAGTCGCTGTACGAACTGACCGAGGAACTTGGCAAAGACTAGCCTTAGGCCGCGCCAAGAACACGCAGAACATTGTAGACCAGATAGACCGGCCAGATGATAGCCTTCAGCAGTGCTAAGATAACGGCCCAGAAACCGCCGTTTGTCAGCCCTATGAAGTAAATTGCAGCACCGATATAGGAGAGTAATCCAAAGAATCCGAGCTGACCACCACAACCATTCATGCCATGATGCATTTTATGGTTTTTGCACTTGCAATCTTTGCCGCATTCGCACTTGTCCACTTTAAGACCCCCTTTGTTACGCTTATAGTATACCACCCAAAAGATGCAAGTAGCTTGCGTTAGCCGATTTACTCTACGCCGCCGGCTTTCAATATCAACTTCAACTCATCATACCCGCCACCGCTAAACCCAGAAGCGGTATAGTCATTCGCCATGATGTACGGCAGGCCGCTCACACCCAACTGTACGGCTCGTTGAGAATTTGTCTCTATTTCATCGGCATATTTGTTTGCGCTTAGACAGGCAGAGAACTGCTCGACATCGAGTCCGACAACACTAGCCGGTTCCGTGAAATAATCCGCGCCGAGCGTTGGTATCTTTGCCGGATTTGCTACGTTCTTAACACCAATTCCCTTTGAAAAGTAGTCCGTATTTATCCTTTCCATAAGCTCATCCGAATACTCCCAGTACTTGTCCTGCTCCGCCGCGCAGTACGCCGCTTCATTGCCCATGGGCGTATTGACGCTCACTCCGCTCAGCAAATCAACAACCCGCGTTTCATAACTTAGTTTTCCAGTATCAATATATGTTTTCGTGAATTCGTCGGTTATAGCATCATGGAACTGCGAGCAAAATGAGCAGAAATAGTCAGTGTACTCTATGAGATGGTTTGGCGCATCAGCTGAGCCAATAAGCATACCACTATTCCATGGCTCGTACACGGTTGTTTCACTGTCTGTCGGAAGAGCTGCATCGTACACGAACAGTGCCACAACTAGCCCTACAACGACGACGATAAGCCCTATACGAACTACTTCTGTTATCGAGTATTTACCCACTTACCGCCTCCGCTCCCATATTGGCTTTACGTAGTTTTTCGGATTCGATATGTGCAGATGCGACCATACCAAGTTTATATAGTGAATACAATGTTACACCAAACGCAACGACGAGAACCACCGCGCTCGCAATACTCGCTGCTGCATACGCTGATGACGAAAATACAACAGATACTATTGGAAGTATGATAGACGTCCCGCAGGGGACACAGCCAAGTCCAAGCGCCGCCGCTACCGCAGCAATTCCCCCGCTTCCAACGACTTGCATACTGCTAAATTGCCTGTTCCGTCCAAACGTAT
>CAXYYW010000155.1:0-1834 GCA_964293235.1 uncultured bacterium
TATTATATTCAAAACCGGTAGAGATTGAAAGCACCTAGCGTTCTTTCAGGCTCTCTACCCTGGAAACGAAAGCCGTAGCACGCAACCCAAAACGAATCAGTATGCCCACGTTCGGAGACCAAATACTTCTCGAGCTTATTCATAAAAACTTCGGCAGCAAAGACTACGACGTGTGTCGTATCATCCGGCAAGCGATACTTCCACATATTACCAAATGCAACCCTACCCCTGTTCTTTGGGATTCTAAACCGAGAAATGAGCACCAAAAAGGGGTTAATTTCTACTCCGCTAACGCGCGCTCCGCGACCTGCCGCCATTTGCAATACCCTGCCATCTCCCGCCCCAAGATCAACGACGTGGTCGTTTTTGCCGAGCTTATGATCGTCAAATAGCACTTTCATATCACGCCGCAGCATGGGGACGAATGGCGGGCCTATAAACACGACACCAAGCCAAACGGCAGCCAAAAGGACAACTATCGTCCAAGCGATTATTTCCATTACTCCTCGTCGAATTTTTTCTTAAGAACGGTAATCTCGTTTTTAAGCTTCGAGAGGTCTGCTTCTACTTCATCGGCAAGTTTTTGGGCCTCTTTGAACCGCTCTATGGCCTCTTCGAGCACAAACTCGTCGCTTTCAAACCACGCGACCAGCTCGCCAAGCCTCGCAAGTTTCTTGGCAACTGTTTCATTACTTTTGTCTGACATTTTTTACCTCCGCTGTTATATGCTTCTTTGCCTGTTCTACCTCTATAATACCGCCGACTACTGCCTCACCCCGCACGATAGCGTATCCACGCGCAAGCACGGCACTTGGATCGTACGCCGACAAGATAGCTCTCTCACGGACCAGTTTGTCCTGAACTCTCAGAAACCTGTCATCTATAAAGCGCATTGCGTCTTGAAGCAGGTGTTTTGCACTCATGGAGAGTTCTGCGACTGCTCCTTCGACTATATTTGAGATGCGAATCACATTGTGACGGGCTGAGTGAATAATATCTCGCTTGTCGGGAACGATAATCTGCGCGGCGTGACTTGGAGTTGCGGCGCGGACATCCGCCGCAAAGTCAGCGAGACTTTCGTCAACTTCGTGCCCAACACCAATAACCGTCGGCACTCGACTTGCAGCAATAGCACGAACCAGCACCTCGTCGTTAAACGCGCTGAGATCATCCGCGCTCCCACCACCTCTGATAAGAACGATAATTTCCGGTAATTTCTCAAGACCGTTGAAGTACTGGAGCGCTCGGACCATTTGCTTCGGTGCCTCAAAACCTTGCACCTGTACATGCGCGACATCAACCTGCATCCCACCCCACCGCTCATTTAAAATACGCACAAAATCGGCATACCCTGCAGCTTGTGTACTCGAGATAACCGCAATATGCTGTGGCGCGACCGGTAAAGAACGCTTGCGCTCTGGAGCAAAAAGCCCCTCTTTTTCAAGTTTTTCCTTCAAGAGCTCAAACGCACGTTTTAGGCTTCCCTCGCCAACCGGTTGTATATCGCGAACCGTCAGGCTAAACTTCCCCCACGCCGTTATCTTTGGTGTTGCAACTACGCGCACGCGCATCCCGTCTTCGAGAGCCGTTCGAAGCTGAAACGCCATCATAAAGCACCCAAGCGTGCCCTCGTCATCTTTTATGTCAAAGAAGACGAATTTACCTTGATTTACCTTGAAACTTGCAACTTCACCCTCTATGACGAGCGTTGGAAAGGCATAATCGAGCGTTTGGTTTATGAGCGCTATGGCGTCGGAAACACTAAGTGTCAGGGTTTCCATATTTCTTCATTGCCGAGTTATAGAACACATACCCAGAGAGCGTTGTCATGTGC
>CAXYYW010000156.1:0-1824 GCA_964293235.1 uncultured bacterium
GGTAAGTTGAGCCGTGATCCGCGCGATTGAATGCTCGGGCTCTAGCTAAACGGTGTAACCGACCACGCTGGTCCAGCTTGGCTCGTCAAGCATTGCTTGATCAACCAAGCGAATGAAATCCTGATAGCAGCGACGGATTTCATCTACTGTCACTTCTGGGTTTTTCCGATGTACGAACGTCCAATTGATCAATTCATCCAACTTCGAGGTTGTGACTTTCCCGTTTTCTAGAATGAATGGTGAGTACATGTACTCGCGGTTCAAACAGAACGGGCTCCTTGAGAGCTCTCCCACCCAAGGAGTCCATTTGAAAGATGCAAGAGGAGCAAAAGCACTAGTTACTGGGAGGGCCAGCCGTAGACCTGGAATGATGCTCTCAAGAAACAGTCTTTTTAACGCATCAATATCCCACGCCTCGCGAGTTCTGCTCCAGCCGATAACTACGCCTTTCTGCGTAACGGTATCGATGTATCCCCGGTAACCCTGATGGATGATCCCTTTCACGAAGACTGAAAGCGATTCGTCGACTGACGAGATGTCACGACTTTTAACTCGCAGATATCGCGGACTGTAATCGCCAAAAACATGGTAGAGCTTTGCGTCGCCCTCCAGCAATTCGCCCATGGTCGGGAACGTGGTGTCGTCAGCGTTTTTTACATAGCGATAGCGCCGCGCATAGCTTGATGCGGCTGAGGGCTCCAACCAGCGCACCTGGAGGTATTCGTCAGTTGTCGGCTTATCTAGTGCAAGCAGTAACGTTGAAAGCAATGTTCTGTGGTCGTTGCGGGAAACTTGTCCTAGAACTCGCAAAGCTGGGGCAACGATAGCCGCTTGCACCCGCTCTAGGACTTTTGGGTTACGAAAGTACCGGCGGTTCACGGCCAGCAGGTCCTCAGCGTCTCCAAAGACGTCTACGTAGACTCGACAGGGCAACTCCAGCCCCTTGCGAGGAAAACCAACCTGCTGACCTTTGAAATACAACAGCGCTCCAGCGCGAGAATCTTCGTCCAGTTCGAATGCTACCGCGGCACTGTGTTCGTCGATGTAGTGCCATTGCAAAGACATAAGCTTCGAATCACCATGGACTTTCCCATTTATCAATACCGGCACAGGAAGATGTGAAAGTACACCCGAGAAATAGTCCACCTCTCTGGGCGTGATGGGATCGAAGTGTTCAAAGGGGGCGCGCCTGATTTGAAATGCGTCGATGAAATTCTTCTTCAAGTGCAACTGCACGCGCGTTCCGCTCTCGCTGTACGTATGTGTATTTGGCGCTTTCTGGATATATATAGAGCCACGCTCATCACCCACTGGATTAGTCATTCTCAATCGCAAGAGTTCTCTGCTCATGAAGCTCTGTGATTGAATAGAAAGCTCGTCTGTTACCAAAAACAAGCTTTGAAGGCCAATCCCGAACGCGCCTGATGGCCGCATCCACACCGGCATCCGTTCATAGACCGATCGTTTCCAAGTCTCCCTATAAGACGCCCCCACTCGCGTCATGGTCGCCAAATCTTCGCGACCAATCCCTATGCCTCTGTCGGTTATCAGCAATGTCACCGGGTGAGTCTGAGCAGTCTCAGCGTCGTCATTCTGCAGAACATCGATTTGTATCGGCAGACGACCAAGAAGAGTCTGAACCTTGGTTCCGTAGGGATTGTCATGCCGATAAATTGTCTCCTCAGGTGCAAGGCCAACTCGTTCGCCCTCGCCGTGCTTCAGCCACGCCAAGATTAGCGTTGCATCGACAGCATTCTGCACAAGCTCACGAAGCGCATCAGCCTCTGACTCATACACAGCAGCCCCTTGGAGAAGCTCAAATAC
>CAXYYW010000157.1:0-1818 GCA_964293235.1 uncultured bacterium
TGTGAAGATAGCGAAACGGAAAATCAGGACAGCCGAGTGCTATACTAGAAGCATATGGAACAGACGGAGGAAATCACATATCGTATCGAGAAATGCGACGGTAAAGTGCAATGGGACGAGTTCGTCCTTGAAGCGGGCGGCCACCCCATGCAGCTGTGGGGATGGGGAGACGCGCGAAGTTCACTTGGCTGGCGCGTTGACCGGATATTCATCGTCGAAGACGACAAGCAAATTGGCGCTGTCCAACTGCTCATACGAAAGCTTCCACATCCCTTTAACCTCTGTGTATATGTCCCAAGAGGGCCGATCGTCGTTGAAAACGAAGCAGTAATCTACGAGCAGCTCATAGATTACGTAAAGAAAAATTACCACGGTGTTGCGCTTATTATTGAGCCGGCCAACGACAGCGATCCGGCCGGAACAGGATGGCAAGAAACAGAGGTGCATTCACTTGCAGGCCTCAGTGTCCTGCTCAGCCTCGACAAGGCTGACGGCGTGCTTCTTGCTGAAATGAGCCCCGAAACTCGTGAGCACCTCCGAACTGCGGGGCAGTCAGAGCTAAGTGTTAAACGTATTGGCAACCCTGAGGACATTGGCGCGTGCTATGAGCTGTATCTGGCGTCGAACAAACAAGACAAGAAACCATACAAAGAGAAATATTTCCAAGATTTGAATGACAAACTGGGTGAATTTTCGGTGATACTCGGCGCATACGAGAACGAGACCCTCGTCAGCTTTATCTGGCTTGGTGTCAGTGAGTCAGCTGCAGTCGAGCTATATAATGGCACTTCAGCCAGGGGCCACGAGCTAAGCTCATCATATGGCCTCCGCAGGGAAGCGATTCGCCGTGTCAAACAGTGGGGAATACCAGTGTACGATGTCGGGGGAGTAAGTGGGCCAGGAGACGAAAAGGCTGGCTTCGGCCCAGAGATACATCAATTCGCAACCTTTGTCCTGCCCATGTCACCGTTCTACCGCATATGGGCACGAGCTGCCCGAAATCGTTCACGTTACGGGCTATAGAGTTACTCGACACTACTCTTGAGCAACCGTAGCAGCGCATAGACGGTATACGAAAACTTCTGGATAGGGATGTCATAGGTCGAGTTGTAACGGACAACGTCACCGCCGAAGCTCGCTTTGAAACCAGATATACCAGCCCAAGGATGGTTCGGGTCATCTGTTGGGGCAATGCCATACAAATCAAACCATTGTTTGTCGTTGCTTTTTGCATATGAAATCATTGCACCGACGAGGGCCGTATTTGCTTGCAGTTTGTAATGCTCTGCCTCTGTACCGGCGTGGGCGTAGTAACACGTCTGCTCGTCTTCAAAAAGAAGCGCACCGCTCACCGGTTGGCCGTTTATCTCCATGAAGTGCAGCGAGCCATGGTCGGGCAAAAGTGCCGACGCTTGTTTACGGAGGTAATTGTCACTATGTAGTGCAATGTGGTTGCGATCAGCGATGTCATGTAACAGAGGTAGCAGCCTCTCTATATCGCCCGCATCTGTGCTCGTGCGATAGGCAAGGCCCTTGTTTTCATAGTTTCGAACCACGCTCCGCTTGCTTTGACTCATGTTCGCAATCAAATCCTCAAGAGAAGGCGAGAGGTCTATGATACGCGTTGCGACCGGCTGGGAGTAGGTTATGGGCTTCATACCGCGGGGCTTCGTCTCTGACTCGTCAAGCAGTGCGCCAAACGGCTGCACTCTCACGAAAGCCGCGCCAATTTTCTCGGCCTCTGTTTTGAGCGACTCTAGCGCGGCATCAAGCGCCACAGGCGTTTCGGACGTCGGGCCATACGGGCAATACTGGCGC
>CAXYYW010000158.1:0-1804 GCA_964293235.1 uncultured bacterium
ATAGTTCTATGGTTAGCCAATCACGCTGGTATTTCTCTTTATTCAAACCTTTTGGCGATCGCCGCGTCAAAACAACGACAACGAAGAGCAAGATCGCAACGACCAACACGCCAAGCAAAAATAGGAGAGGCAGGCTATCGGTCATAGCGCCTCCACCTGTTCAGCCGCGCTTAATACGACGGCATCGCGTCGCATTGGGGCGATAAGCTGTACACCAACCGGCAGCCCACTGTCTGTTGTGCCAGCCGGGACACTTATGGCGCTGACGCCCGCAAGGCTTGCTGGAACGGTCATGATATCGGCAAGATACATTTGTATCGGATCGTCAGTATTTTCACCAAGCCTGAAGGCTGGTGTTGGCGCGGTTGGTGAAAGCAGCACGTCATGTTGTTTGAACGCGGCGTTAAACTCATTGATAATAAGCGTTCTGACTGTCTGTGCCTTCCGGTAATAGGCATCATAGTAACCGCTTGAGAGAACGTAGTTGCCTATGAGAATTCGTCGCTTATTTTCATCCATGAAACCCGCGCTACGGCTTTCCTCGTACACGGCGGTAAGGTTCGGTGCGTCTTTCGATGTGCCATATTTTATACCGTCATATCGCGCAAGGTTTGATGTGAGCTCAGCCGGAACAACGATGTAATACACTGCAAGCGCATGACGGAACGTTGGCATATCGACTTCGTCAACGGTATGCCCTGCCGCTTTCAATTTCTCAATAGTATCTTTTGTGATACTCGCAACGCTCTCGTCGACACCCTCGCCGAAACACTGCTTAATAATACCTATCCGAAGTTTCGTGTCCGAAGTGAGCAACGGTTCTATGTCTATGGTTGTGCTATCACGTTCATCGACACCCTTTATAACGTCTAAGATTAACCGCGCATCCGCAGCAGTTGTCGTAATTGGACCAACAACATCAGTGCTACTTGCCATGGCGACTACTCCATACCGGCTCACGGACCCGTAGGTTGGCTTCAGACCAATGACCCCGTTATAGCTTGCGGGCTGGCGAATAGACCCTCCCGTATCACTTCCAAGTGCAAACGGAACAATTGCCGTCGCGACAGCAACCGCTGACCCACCTGAGCTACCGCCGGCGACACGCTCGTCATCAAACGTATTCTTCGTGGGGCCAAAATACGAGTTCTCGGTACTCCCACCATGAGCAAATGCATCAAGATTTGTTTTGCCAACGCAAATTGCACCCTCGGCCTCAAGCTTTTCTATAACGGTCGCCTGATACGGCGCTTTGAAATTCTCGAGCATGTGCGAGCTCGCCGTTGTCATGCTGTCAAACGTCAGTATGTTGTCTTTTGCAAGAAACGGCACACCGGCAAGCCTACCTGCGTCTTTACCATTTTTTAGCAATGCATCTATTTCATCTGCTCGTTTGAGCGCCCGAGTTTCAATCACTTCAAGCACGGCATGCTTCGTGTCGGCTTTCGCGCGGGCAATAGCTTCTTCGACAACTTTTCGAGCACCCACGTCTTTAATGCGTGCCTGTACTTCAGCGATGGTCATGCGAGAACCCTTTTTACCTTTATTTGACCGTCCTGGTGGGTAGGCGTATTGCTCAGCAAATCATCACGGCTCAGCCCATAGTCAATAATTTCGTCTTCTCGCCATACATCCTCAAGCCCAGTCACCTGGTAGGTTGGCTCAACACCAGACGTATCAACACTATTAAGTTGCTCAACAAACTTCAGAATATTCTGGAGTTCGCCCTGCAGCTTTTTTGCCTCCTCATCGCTAACATGTAACGCTGAAAGCGAAGCTAACTTCATAACATCATCAAGAGAAA
>CAXYYW010000159.1:0-1794 GCA_964293235.1 uncultured bacterium
TAGTACGTCAGGTGAACACAGTCTGCGCTGTCGCCCACCTCTACCTTCTCTGTAAAGCTAAATACGTACCGCCCAGAGCTTGGACCATTAAAATGCTCGTACAATTTCCACGCCCCAAAGCCTAGCGCAGCAATAACTATGACTATGAACACAAATTTCACCACTGACTTTTTCGACTTCCCTCGAACACTCTTGCCCACAGACAACTCCTCTTCTTTTCAATCATAAGTATACTGCTTATGCCTCTGTTTTTCTAGAAGTTTGCAAGCATGTGCTTTATGTAATTTACTCAAAACATGGTACTGTACTGGTGTCCTAGCACAACGAGTGAGGAGGCCCTAGTGGCACACCTGCAGACTGCCTTCGGGTATGTCAAATCGAACACGGCCTTCACGGTCGTGAACCAAACGAGCGAGAGCGGAGAGGTGATCCGCACGACGATTCACCTTGAAGCAGAAGACGGCGAGTGGGACATTGTTCTCACGAAGCCGCCCAGAAGGAAGGTTGCGGTGAATGTCACCCGCGATACCGTGCCTCATCTGACGTGGGTCCGAGTTGGACGGGAAATCGTGTTGGGCCGCGGCCCCTCGGATTTCTGGACCAAAGTTCAGCTCCATCCCTTCGCCAACCCGAGTGACCCGACGGGCGCAGCACCCAGGAAGCCCAAGCGGCTGACAAAAAAGGTCGGCGCCGCTCGGAGAAAGCCAAAGAATCGTCACCCTACACCGCCATGGTGGGGACGACGGCATTGAACGGGACAGGCACCCTGCGTGCCACACACAGCTCGGTTCCCCGTTTGAGCAAGACAGCTCCGGGTAGAACCGGGCTGTCTTGCTGTCAAAAGTTACCGAATTCTGGGGGATAAAATAGTCACATGAAAGAATTGACAAACGAACACAGCAACCTGATAGTTTTAAAACTCGGCGAAGAATTACACGAGACACTTGGTAACTATGCCAAGGAACATAGCCTAAAAAGTGCGTGGGTCAAAGGAGTTGGCAGCGCCAGCCACATGACGCTCGGGTACTACAAACTGAGCGAAAAACAGTACAGCTGGAAAGATTTCAGCGAGACACACGAGATACTCAGCCTAGAGGGCAATCTCGCCTGGGTAGATGGCGAGCCTGTTTGGCACATACATGGAGTATTCGGCAACGATAGCTTCACCACCGTTGGTGGGCACGTCAAAGAACTAACGGTCGGCCCAACCTGTGAGCTGCACATAACCCCACTCGAAACTCCCCTCACCCGTGTCTTCGATGACGAAACCGGGCTGAAGTTACTATCATAGTTAGTTATACAGTTGCAGGGGGGCCATCGAGGCGCCATGCGCCCCAAACGGCGAGCCCAATAATCATGAATCGAACAACAGGTGCAGCAACTGCAGCCGCTATGATCTTGCTGTTTTCACAGAGCTCGACAGATGTTTCCGCCGGGGCCGCCACTACGCAGTTCTCATTTGTGGCGCTAAGCCTCATAGTGGCAAGACTTGCATATATAGCGACAAATAGCACCGGGAGCGCAATAATCAGCAAAATATTGCCGGAAAGCAACCAAACAAGCCACACGGCCAGTGATACGCCAAGTATTGCTTCAATAATCTGTCCCGCTATATAGCTCCGAGTCTTTACGAGACCGGGCTGCAAGGCGGAACATAAGGCAATCACCATCCAGTAGCCATATGGCCAGCCGTTATATAGTGACAATATTGTGAATGAAAAGGACAGCAATAGCAGAAGCGTATACGCCGTCATGTGCTGTGGAAGAGCAACCGGACTGGGTTCTACTGGCGCG
>CAXYYW010000160.1:0-1785 GCA_964293235.1 uncultured bacterium
AAGCATGATAGTTTCAAGCAAGTCATCCTGATGATGTGCTGTCACAATACCATCCGCATGATGTTTTACCCGCACGCTCTCAAGCCACTTGTACCGAGCGTCTCTCGCGGTTTCTTCACTTACATCGCGCCCGAGTTCAAGTAACGTCACTTCATATGGCAGCCCGTACTTCTCAGCAAGCGCCCCGACATGCCTTGCGTCAAGCGCGCTGTCTTCGCGTATACCGTGGTCGACGGGAGCAACAACCAGCTCAACTCCACTGTGCCTTTCACGAAGTGCTGCTAACATATCGAGCAAGACAACGCTATCAAGCCCCCCGGACACCGCAACGATATATTTCATCTCTATAAATTATACACGCCTAGCGTGGCAAACTAAGCGTAAAGATAGTGCCCTTCTTGCCGTCGCTTTGCACCGTGAGGTGCCCTTTCATCTGGTCAACAAGTCGTTTTGCAAGCGATAAGCCGAGACCATGGCCCTCCACATTTTCCTTAGAGCGAGAGCTGTCAGCTCTATAGAAACGCTCAAAAATCTTCTCTTGCTCTTCAGGTGCGATTCCAGGGCCCTCGTCTTTAACGCTAATTTCCACTGTATGCGCGTGTTCCTTGCTTTCTAGAGTTATATGACTTTTCTTTGGCGAATATTTTATAGCATTGTCAAGCAGTATCCCAAGCACCTCAACGACGCTCTCAAGATGCGCTTCAGCGCTTATAGCATTCACTTGATTGTCAATTTCAATGCGCTTTTCCTGCGCTTGCGGTACGACATGCGTTACCGCCTCGACGACGGCCATCTCCATATCAACAGATCCTGTGGGCAAATCCTGCTGCGATGCGAGCATGAGTAGCCTATCGGTCAAAACACGGAGCCGCGCTACCTCTTCAAGCGTACTCGAAAGAGTTTCTCTTTGTTGCTCCGTGGTTGCTTTCGTATTGCGGAGCCCAACCTCTATCTCGGTTTGCATGACAGTGAGAGGCGTCCGAAGTTCGTGCGCCGCATCAGACGCAAATCGCGCCTGCGCATCATGCGCCTCTTTAATAGGCTGCAATGTTCGGCGTGCTAGTAAATAGCTGAGTGCCGTCCCGCCAACAAGCACGGCAAGATTGAAGACGACTAGACTACCAATAAGCCTGTTCGTACTATCCTGAATACGTTCCTGACGAGAAACTGCGTCTATATCAAAAAATGTCTGCAAGCTACTGTTATCTGGTGCTGGCCGAAGCGTGCGACTAAACTCATTAGTTGCAACTTCATAAAGAACAAAGCTAAACAGCAAGCTGAGCAGCATGACAAGCACCATATACCAGGCTGTTAAGCGTAGCGTCGCTGACTCAAAGAGACTGAGTCGCGTGACGCCTCCGTTCACTTCGCCGCCTCTATCTTGTATCCAAACCCTCGTATCGTCTGGATAAGCGCTGGCTTTTCTGGAAACGGCTTGTCAATCTTGTTCCTGAGATACCCGACATAGGCCTCGACCGTGTTCGGCAAAACGTCAGCATCGAAATCCCACACATGGTTGATAATATTCGTCTTGCTGAGCACACGCCCATAGTTGCGCATGAGATACTCAAGCAACGAAAACTCTGTCTGTGTCAGTTCTATGGTCGTCTTGCCACGTTTTACAACATAGCTCACTGTGTCGAGCTCAAGATCGCCAACCTTCAGCGCGTTACTGATAGCATCTTGCGGCCGACGCATGAGAGCTCGAACTCTCGCAAGCAGCTCCTCAAAGCTAAATGGTTTCGTCAAATAATCATCCGCGCCGGCATTCAGCCCAGCCACGCG
>CAXYYW010000161.1:0-1776 GCA_964293235.1 uncultured bacterium
GTGGGGTGACGGTACAGTTTGAACCTTGGTTGAGACCGGGGCAGGCCTTGGTGAAGCTACGCACACCTATTGCCAGCTGGACTATTGGTTCGACGAAATACTACATAGACACCTACGGCGTGGCGTTTCAGAAGAATTACGGCGCTGAACCGACACTTGTCGTAGAAGATAATACCGGTATAGACCCTGCCAGCACGGCCGCAGTGGCCTCTGAGCGGATGATTAAGTACATTGGTCGTCTCGTAGCCCTCCTTGGGCAGAAGGGCTTGACTGTCGAGCGGCTTGAGCTTCCTCCTGGGACGAGTCGTGAAGTCGATGTCTATTTGGCCGGAAAAGCCTATCCTATAAAGACCGATATTGACCGCGATCCGGCGGGGCAGGTGGCCGATGTTTCAAACGCCGTCGCTTATTTAAATAGCCATGGTATTACACCGTCATATGCAGATGTTCGCGTGAGCTCGAGACTATACTACAGGTAGAAGCGCCCCAGCCTTCACCACCGAGAGTGTTCTAAATATGTTCTATATTTTGTATATGTAAAAACTATATAAAAACATACAATAATAACAAAGTCAAACAAAAGTCAAATAGGGCGGAAGTAGGGGCGTGAAAACATAACCGTGAAAAAGTCAAATAACGCGACGTAGGCTGTGTGGAAAACTATTGCGACGTGACGCAAATACAACAACGTGCAAAGTGCGACACGTGAGGCACAGGTAGGCTATAGAGTCATGACGACGTAGTAAAAAGAAAACGATTAGCAGTTATAGTAGTATAGCGCCAAAACTCCCCCGTTAGAGGGGTATAGCTAATAAACTTTGCTGTATTCTAGATGTGTCGTAAAAGAAATATTGTGCGACATAGACTATATAGCATGAAGTTGATTGTCTATACGTTCCCTACGATCAACAATTTGGCCATTTTCGCTCCGCGGTTCGTGCGCCACTTTCCTGCACGTTATAGTACGCTAGTTTGTGACCTTTTAAGCATGCCAGCAGTTTTCTGCCAAGTTCATTGTGCTCTATGTGATATCACTAGGAATCCAATCACATAAAAACGACTGTTCTAATTATGTTCTATATATCTATGATCCCCAAAGTTCTGACAGACAAGCGTTACTTGCAGACATCACTTGAAGTGATGGAGATAGTAGCTATGGAAGGAGCTTCCGTTTCTGGCTCAGCCTGTATTTGGCTTGGGGTGCTAGTAATAATTAAGCTTTCGGGTACGCCTGCTGCGGACAAGTCATTCTTAACAGTTGCAATTCGTTGGCTTGCAAGATTGGCTTGGTCCGAAGTAAAATAGTCGCTGTCAATCGTAAATAGCATCGATTTGTTTGACCTCTCTTTGTAGAAGTTGGCGAGCTGTTCTATGATCTGTTTTGCAGACGGCGTAACAGTTGAGTCATAGCTGGCGCTATCGGTCTGGAAATCGATGGTAAATGCATAAAAGCTCTCTTTCGGGTTTAATGTATCGTCCGTATATTCAATACCGGTCAGATCCCTGTAATCTGAAGTACCAAGACAAGGTACTCCCCTATTAAGAATAGCCAGTAAGGTGATGCCACCACCGATTAGCAGCATAGCTGCTGCAATGATAACAACTACTTTCCACGATTTCTTTTGGGGCTTCTGAGAAGGCCCTACCTCAAGCTCATCAAACCATTGCTCAGGGGACTTACTTGAGTTAAGAGATGGTTGTGTTTCAGACATATATTTTATTTACTTAACCTTCCTTTTAATGCCGCTAGAGTTGAATCACTCAGCCCTAAACCTT
>CAXYYW010000162.1:0-1767 GCA_964293235.1 uncultured bacterium
GTATGCGCACTACATAAAGCAGGATGATGTAGATATGCGCCTCGGAGTTATTACGACACAAGGGGCAGATTTTACTATCGTTGATTTCATGGAGCTCACCCAGTAAAGTAGAGGTGTGATATTCAGTAAAAACTCAGCGCTACATATATTTGCGGCAGCGCTCTCTGCATTAGTTATCCTATTTGGTATTTCGTATACGACGAAGGCCGTTGAAGCTGGACCGGATTGGATTGGCGGGTCAGTCACGTTTGAGTCGGCTGGGGATTATGCCTATCAGGACGGTGACCAGTACTATATGTTGGCAAATATCCTCTCCGAAAGTGTGACTGCCCAAGTGAACGACGGCTCTTTGCTGAACCCAAGACTCAGAGACTCTACATACGGCGCCTATCCAACCTCGGTTGGCTATTTTGACGGATATCGAGCATTGCCCATAGGCGAAACGAGATGGCAAACGATTAACCGTGGGGATTATGCATGGTCTGAATTTATAGGTAACCCCGGCGATGCGGGCGCGCTGGTCTTCATAAATAACGCTCCATATAACCAAGGGCCTAGGTCGCTACACTACATACCAGACTGGCGTGTCATGTTCGGCAAGCTAACGGCAAATTATCAGGGCAACATTAGTCGTTCTGTTTCTTCGGATTTTGACATTGACTCGACACCTGTGCTAAAGGGCCCCGATGGCTCGGTTCTGGCGGAGCGAACGACCGCGGCCCCGGCGTTCTCTAAAAATGGGCAGTGGCTGTACCTCAATTCTGGCGACGGTCAAATACGGGCACGTATACCCGACTTGTCATATGAGATAGTAGGGCCTCGTCTTGCCGATATGTACAGTATATACTCGGCTGTGAGCAATGATGGGCGCTATGGCGGTTCGGCCTCATATGCCAATAAGCTGACGATATATGATACTAGCGACTGCGAGGCTGGAATTTGCCAAAAGCGAAATTTGTATGACACGCTGAAAACAGAGTATTCAAATACGCTGCCCGCTGGCGCTGGGCCAGTTGATCCGGTAATCAAGGGTATGAAGTTTGTTAACGATTCGAAGCTTGAGATATACGCCTGGATAGAAAGAAGAGACGGCGTGAAAGGATATGCGAAGATATATCTCAGTGTGGATGCGGGTGTGCAGCCCGTTCGTTACCTTGCGCTCGGTGATTCGTTTAGCTCGGGCGAAGGCGTATATAACTATAGGACCGCAACGGATTTTTATGTAGATGACGATAACTATAACATCTGTCACCAGTCGCTCTCTTCGTACCCGTATCTGTTAAACAATATTTTAAGCCCTGATTGGTTCGGGTCGGTGGCATGCTCTGGAGCTGTGCAGGCAGACGTTAGCGATGCTGAGGAAGCTTATTTGTTTTCTAAGCCCCAAGCTAAAATGGAAAATATCAGCCCACAAAATGTTGTGAATATTAAGTCGAATTTAATTCCTGGCTACGTGCCACAAGCCTCTTTTACTGCACAATATACACCTACAGTAGCCACTATTTCGCTTGGTGGTAATGATATAGGATTTGGGGATATTGTAACAGCATGCATTATCAACAAATTTTTCAGGGGTTTTGAATCCTGTAACACGGACCGATTCGATAGAGAACAGGTGGCGAACAGTATAGATGCAGAGATTCCAAGGCTTGCGGCAACTTTTCGCTCGATCAAGCAGAATCTGGGTGGAGACCAGAAGCTGTACGTTATCGGCTATCCGAAAATAGTAAATTATACAAATATGCTCTGCTCGCTAAATACCCCTAT
>CAXYYW010000163.1:0-1749 GCA_964293235.1 uncultured bacterium
GGTTGAGGCTGGGAGGAAAACGCGCCTGATTTTGCAGAGTGACTTGATGACTTTGCAGGAAAAACTAAAGGCAGCGGGAATAAAAATTGTCTTTACTGCTGGGAGCTGGGATCTCATACATGCCGGGCAGTGCCGGTATTTGGAAAAAGCGAAGAGCTACGGCGACATACTCGTCGTTGGGGTGAGTAGCAACAATGCCATCCGACAGGTCAAGGGCCCAAACAAGCCAATTCTCGACGAAAAAATTCGCGCCGAAATGCTTACTTTTCTTCGTTCGGTGGATTTTGTCACAATTCTTCCGGAACCAAGCTGCGTGCCGACGCTCGGTCTCCTAAAACCAGATACGTACATAACTGTCGAAGAAGACTGGACGAGCGAGTACAAAGAGTCTAAGGAATACAAAACCGTTACGAAGTACGGCGGCGAAGTGCTTGTTATCCCCCGCCAGTCAACCAGTGTATCTACGACACAGATTTTGCAACGAGCCATAGGCGGTGCGCTTTCTGACACGTTGAAAGACTACATGCAGTACCGCAAAGACCCTATTAAGGAGAAATAGTGCTGACTCCGGAAGAACAAAAACAGGAAGAACAATTTCGCACAGCGCGTGTGACTGGGGCGTATGACAAGATATGGCAAACAGTTGGTCGCTGTGTATTTTGCGGTCATGATGCGGTCCAGGAGCATCATGAGGTCTATGAAGAGAATGGTGTGTATATGACCGTTCCGGCCTACGCGTACATAGACGGTCACTTGCTCGTCATCCCCCGTCGGCACGTCCGTTCGGTCAAGGAACTCACCCCTGAAGAATGGGAAGCGATGCGCAAAATGTTCTACCTCGCAAAAAAGATGATTCGTGAAGTTTACGGTATCAAAGGCATGCAAATTGTTCAAAAAGATGGCCGCGACGCACAGAGCACGGTTGAGCACCTGCACTTTCACTGCGTGCCATTTGATGCGCCAGACCTGAGCCACTGGAATTACCGTGAGCTCAAAAATACGCCGTATGAAAATGCCGAGCTTTACAAGGCAAAGGCGGATGCTATGCAGAAGCTAGCGAAACGTTACGAGGAAAAGTATGGAGATTAATTATTACTGGGCCAATGCAACAGAGGATACGATAGCATTTTTGCGAGGGCTTAAGGCTACTTTTATACCCGCCCCCAGGGAAATGAGCGAAAAGCGTTTAATCGAACTCGTGAAAGAGAGGTTGAAGAAACGCAACGTTATACTTGGCGTTGAACTTTCTGAATTCGTAGATGGATTTGATAATCAACCGCAGTTTCGTACACTGCCTGCTGAACCTGCTATAAAACTCGCACGCAAGATTGCCGGAGCAAAGCTCCCCCATGGCTTATATGTGCTTCAGTACGCATCGAGTAGCCCTGATGATATTATCAGGGCCATTCGGCCAAACGACGTAACTGTGGTGCGCGGCTCGTATCACACGGTGTTCCACCGTCGTTCAACGTATGATTTGCTCAAAAAACGCAATATACCATTTGAGCTCGTTTCGCCTTTTGTTGACGAGGCTGAGTCAAGGCTGTTTCTCCGCAACGTTGAAGCTTCGATGCGGGCTCTTGTCGGCCTAAGGCAACCAAAAGGGCTTGCCGATGAAAATACTATGATGACCTACTCGCTGGATGCCGCAAACGGCTCTTTTGACTACACCTTTCAAACAGGTGCAGTACTGGCGGAAAGAGTCTAAGGTGGCTATATTCTTATCGATGCTGTCTGCAGTGGAGTCGT
>CAXYYW010000164.1:0-1727 GCA_964293235.1 uncultured bacterium
TCACCGTCTATACCATTTCCAGTATTTGACTTCCCGTCATTCCGTATCGGCCTCTACCAGATACTTGCCGTCTTGTTTGTTCTAGCCTGTGCTCCTCTCTTTAGTAAAGGACTAAAAGCACTGTCGAGAAGCCGCCTATTTGTCACTGGCGCGTTTCTCTTTGCTCTCACGTTCAGTATCGGACTTGCGACAACAAGCGCATTACCCCGAACAGTGTTGTATAGCGCATCACTCGTGGCCCTCTTGCTGTTCGGTATCTCGGGGTATCTTGCCTGGAAGGCGCTCACAAAACACCAACGAGAGACCGTGCTTACCTCGCTACTATGGAGCGGCATCGTCTTTGGCAGTCTGGCAATCATACAGCTCGTCGTAGCATCTTTTGACAAGACAGCCCTCGGGACACTTTGCACGGGCTGTTCCGATGCGGTATTTGGCTTTCCACGCATCAATCTTTTTGCGGCTGAACCGCAATTTTTTGCAAACAGCCTCTTGCCTGCGCTTTTCGCGAGTTTCTTCTTCCGCTCAAACAAACGGCTGGCAAACTGGGCGCTCATACTGACGTCAGTCGCTATCGGCCTGACATTTTCACGCGGCGCGTTCCTCGCTATAGCAATAAGTATCGTTGCCTACATTGTTATCCAACTCGTGCGGAAAAACTCTATAAAAAGCTTCTTGCGACACTGTTGCATCATCCTTGCAGGCGTACTTGCAGCATTCGCTTTACTTATCAGCTCAGCAGCCATCCGCTACCACGAGACCCCGTATATTGTATTCAACACAACAGTTAGTATGCTCGATCATCTGTCTATGGGAGTAGTGAATATCCCTCAGAAGACAGCCGTCCAGGCGGTTACAAACGACAACCCAGCAGATGACTTCACCCCCGAGGGGTTCGTTGAAGCTTCTTCAAATGACCGTCTCGATGCAGCTTCACTAGCACTCAACGCCTGGAATGACTCGTCAAAAAATATGTTGTTTGGTGTTGGTATGGGGAATCTCGGGACCTACGTCAACGAATATGTCAGCGGCGCGCCATCAAACCTTACGGTATATATATGGTATATTCTCGTACTTGCAGAGTTTGGGCTTGCTGGCCTTCTGGTGCTGCTGCTTGCACCTGCATATCTTTTGTGGAAACTTGTTCGTTCAGACTTGTCATCCCCAACACTCGCGCTCGCCCTTACTGTTACCGTCGCCTTCCTTGTACAGCTGCTTACATTTGGGAGCTATATAAATATTATGTACCAGTATTTGTTCATAGGCATTTTCCTTGCCGTACTTAGCTTGAAGTCCGCTTTACGCACATCATAAACGCCGTATAATATGTACCAGAGATTATGCAAAATAACTCTTCTTTTATTTACCGTGCTGTCCTCGCTGTTGGCGATATCTTTGGTTTGCTGCTTTCTTTTACTGCTGCGTACGTACTCCGCGTGACATTTCAGATAGGCCTGTCTCAGGGAACATACCACCCTATCTCCGCCATCCCTTACATCACGTCAGTTATCATACTGATACCGTTTTGGGTCATGCTCTTTTATATGCTTGGCCTGTATTCTCGATCAGTTTATATTTACCGACCAAAGGAAATTGGCCGTCTTTTTATAGCAGCCGCCCTCGGCGTTGTCATGATGATAGCTATCAGCTTCTTCACGTCAGTCCCACTTTTCCCTAGCAAACTCGTGCCCATATATGCTTTTGGCATCTGCTTTGTACTGCTCGTTATC
>CAXYYW010000165.1:0-1712 GCA_964293235.1 uncultured bacterium
CCCCTTGGCCTCCGCTCAAGTGCTGTCGGCTACAATTACCCATCGGTTCGTGCCTACAAGGACGCCGTGTTGAAAAAAAGCGGTGCAAACAGTTATGAGTCTTACTACAAGGGCAAAGGCATCACCATCTTAAAAGGCCACGCCCACTTTATAAATCAACACGAAGTAACCCTTGAACGACGGCACATTAGCGCAGCCCACTTCCTTGTCGCAACAGGGAGCGTACCCGCAACTGGCCACGTGCAAGGGCTCGACAAGACTCCGCATCTTACTCCTCGAACCGCACTCGACATTATCCGTCCTCCAAAGACACTCTTCATCATAGGAGCGGGCGCGACAGGCTGTGAATTTGCAAACCTTTTCAGCGCTTTTGGCTCGAAGGTTTACGTTGCCGACGAGGCCGCACGAATCTTGCCAAAAGAGGACCAGGAAACAAGTGAGGCAATCGAACAAGCGTTTCGTCACAAGCGCGGCATCACGCTTCTCACCCATGCGAAAGTCATTCGCATAGCGAAAACTGGACTCACGACAACTGTCACATATCTCGCAGGCAGCGATGAACGCGTCGTCAAAGTTGACGAGGTCCTGCTCGCCGCCGGGCAGGAGCCTATGGTCGACATTGGGCTCGAAAACGCTGGTGTTGAGCACACGAAGAACGGCATCAAGACTGACGAGCACCTCCTCACAAGCAAGAAACACATCTACGCGGCCGGCAACGTCCTTGGACGCTTCATGTATACGCACACCGGAGTGTACGAAGGCCGGGTCGTTGCAAATAACCTGCTTCATCCTAAACAGCTTATCTCCCCTGACTATACCGCCGTTCCACGAGTAACATTTACGAGCCCGGAGGTCGCGAGTGTCGGGATGAGCGAATCTGACTGCATGAAGCGAGACCTGCATATTCGAACAGCCGTCGCTCCGCTGAATATTGTTGCCCGTGCGACCATAGATAACTTAACGAACGGTTTCGTAAAAATCATCACGGATAAGAAAGGCGTGCTCATAGGTGCAAGCATCGTAGCACCGCATGCCGGCGAAAGTATCCATGAACTCACGCTCGCCATCCAATACGGTATGACTGCCGCTGAAGTCGCAAGCACACTTCACGCCTTCCCGACCTGGAGCGAAGCCATCCGCGTTGCCTGCGCGAAGATTAAATAACCCATGTACGATTTTCTTTCATCAGAAAAGTACCTGCTTCTCCGCCAAGTCGTTCAGCTGTGGCTCATGTTTATAGGTTTGCTCGTGCTTTTGAAATATCACATCCCAAACCGCACTTTGCACAACATCGTCAATATAGCCCTCGCTGTTGGCTCTGTGGTCGAGTTCGCCGCCATTATCTATATTTCAGTGCACTACGTGTTTTAGACTGCATGCTATACTGGCGTTATGCAGCGTGATATATCGCAAGCAACGCCAGTCAAAGTCGGTGAAAAAGTTATCGGCTATCTCTTTCCAGTCAACGCAGACTATTGGTTACCGCTCGACACCAAAGGCAATCCTCTCGGCCCTCCCACCTACCGCGCCGACGCCGAAACAGTTATAAAGAATCAATAAAGAGAAAACCCGGTCATAAAGACCGGATCTTTTCTTGGTAGCGGGGGTAGGATTTGAACCTACGACCTTCTGGTTATGAGCCAGACGAGCTACCAGGCTGCTCTACCGCGCGTCGTCGAAATCGACTCCGAGCGCTAGTTCCCGAACAAGTT
>CAXYYW010000166.1:0-1699 GCA_964293235.1 uncultured bacterium
CAGTCTTGATCTCCTTGAACTGCGCCAGACTGTGACTCCCTGCATACCAGCCATACCCAACAGACGCCACGGGTTTTTCGGCCCACTCTTTATAGAGCCAGTCGATAGCATTTTTCTGAACCGCGCTAAGTGAATGATTGTACTCCGGCGCCGCAAACACGACTCCGTCAGCATCCTCAACCAACTTGCCCCACTCCTTCACGCTTTCGTGCGGAGCTTCATAACCATCGGCCGATGGAGGCATTAGCGCGTCGAAGAACGGCAAGGCAAGGCCTTCAAGATTTGCAATACTTACCTCGACGCCCTCGCGCGTATCCAGGTCTGCTTTAATTGCCTCAACGACTGACTTATTTACACTATTTGGTCGAACACTACCCGTCACTATGAGAACTTTTTTCATCTATACCCTTCCTTTTATGATTGTAATAGCGTTTTGACGTCAACACCTGCGGCGTCAAGAACGTCAGTATCCACCCTGTACAGCTTATGCGTGCCGGTTTTTTCCTCGACAAGCACGCCAGCCGCCACCAACTTTGCGAAGTGATGGCTCACCGTTGGCTGCGCAAGCTTGAGAAGCGACGCGCAGGACGCAACTATGTCACAACTCGCAACAGGGTTCTTTGACTGGGCGATCTTCTTGACCATACCCAGCCGGACCTCGTCACCGAGTGCTTTATAGACTGCGACCGTATCAACTGAAACAGATTGCATACATACCATTATATCGAAACATTTCAATATTTCAATACTATATTTCTACTTCGGCTGTGGGGTATGTGAGTTCATCGGCCAATCTTCCAAGGCCCTATTTGTCATAATCTCATCAATATGAGCAAGAATACCGTCATAGTAAGGCCCGTAGGCCGCCCAGTTGTCCCACGGGGCAGCGTGAGAAATACCCCCTCCTGTCATGTGTATAGCCCTGAAGAGCCCGTTTGCTTTTGCCTTAATCTCAGCTTCAGACAAATCAACATCAACTATAGGATCTCCGTGGGATGTACCATTTCTAGCATAGTTTATTTCAGTTTCAGCAAGCTTATTTATCATCGGGAAGCCCTTGCCTGCCATGCATGACTGAGCCGTACGAAGACGCATCGACGCTGAGCGGGTAGCTTTATAGACGGGACCCCAATATTCTTGTGGGTTATTCCGTCGCTCGTCGTTCTGGTCAGTTGCTAGCGTTATCGCCGTCATCTCATGATCTCCTAGCTGAATGAACTGGCAGTATTCTGCTACCTTTTGCGCAATTGTTGGATTCACCCACTTCAAGGTTTTCTTGCTGCCTGGCGTACTATCAGCGAGTAGTCCTGGAAATTTATACGTATCACCATACTTCTCAACAATATCGTTCTCCACCATTGCAGCTTCTATGCCTCCGACGCTCTCACCAACTGCAATAATGTTCTCAATCTCATTTTCATCAGCAGCTGCAACAACAGCTTCACTAACAGCCGGTATATTGATATCCGTACCATTATCTACCCATTGCGTACACATATTTCTTCCATTGGCGATAGAAGTTATTTTCCAAGCGGTCTGCTCGCCATTTTGTATGCCGTAGCCGGAATATACAACCACCATTGCTCTCGCATCCTTACATGCGATTGAACCCGCAGCCATAACCAGTTTAGGCCCAACATCGGGAGTGGACACCTCACTATATATGACATCAGCCTCGTGGACAGTACTGAGAAACGTG
>CAXYYW010000167.1:0-1690 GCA_964293235.1 uncultured bacterium
ATGCCGATGAACAGAGTATTCCGTATCGTATAAATTTCCAAGGGCGTCTCACCGATAGCTTTGGCAACGCTATGCCAGCTGGGACTTATAACATGAAGTTTCGTATTTACACTGCGGACACTGGCGGGTCACTCCTGTGGAGCGGGCAACGTGCGGTATCCGATGGTACCGGTGTTTCAGTTGCGGTCGGAGGGTTGTTCTCCATACAGCTGGGACGCGTGAGTACTATGCCAGCAGAGCTTTTTTCCAATCCTGACCTCTACTTTGAGATTGAGCTGCCTACACCCGCGACAGTTCAGTGTAGTACTGCTGGTTGCGAGTCATACACAGAAGGGCCTATGTCGCCTCGGCACCGTTTCCTCAGTAGTCCCTATGCTTTCAACGCCGATCAGCTTGATGGCCTCGACAGCACAATGTTTGGGCAGCTCTCGACAAATAATTCCTGGACCGGAGGCTCAAATACATTCGCTGGTAGCATATTTAGTGCATCAACCAGTACGAGTGCAAGTGTCTCGTCTCCAGTTATCACCTTATCTACGCCGAGCAGTGGCATTACGCTAAACGGTGCAAATGTGTCACTCAGCGGCTCGACCTTTACGAGTACTGCATCATCGGCTGTCTTTCAAAATGCAAGCAATTCTGCGAGCGCATTTACTATTGCGCGGGCCGGTTCGGGCGGGACTCTATTTGTCGCTGACTCATCGAGTTCAAAAATCTACATAGGCGACCCAACGCCTGATGAGAATGCGGTGCTACTCGTTATAGATAATTCAACAAGCACAAGTGACCCGACTGGCACAAATGGCGCAATGTACTACAATGCCTCAACCAACAAGTTTCGGTGCTACGAAGATAGTAAATGGATTGATTGTATAGGTACAAGGCAGATTCGCAGTTTCCTCGACACGACATCAGATGCCGCGGCCGATAACAACACGACAAATTACTGGGATCTCTCATCTGAGAATAATAACTCGTATCCCAACCTTACCCCGAGTTCGTCACAACGTTCGATTCTTGGAACCGTCTCTTTTGAAACGCAGTCGACAACAACATCCGACCGTTCCATAGTCGCGCACGTTGTGCGCAGTATCGGCTCTACGCCGTCGTGTAGTAGTGGCACTGGGGTCGGTACAATTATGAGCACATTTACGACCAACAACGGCGAACAAGCATCAAATACTATGATGTTCCTCGACGAGCCGGCAACGACGAGTACGGTGTATTACACGCTATGTGCCGACAGTGCAACAAACAGTGCCTCGTACATGACAATCAATCGCATTCGCTTTACGCTTGAAGAAGCGACGAACAGCATGAATTAAATGACGGGACACTGAAGACATGCCAGAATTACCAGAGGTAGAAACTATTCGACTCGGGCTTCAGCGGTTAATTGTCAAAAAGACTGTCGCCGCAGTGCATAACTACGACAGTCCGAAAAGTTTCCCGAACAGCGAGAATGATGTCCGGCAGTTTTTGCTTGGTGCGGCGGTGGCCAATGTGCGGCGTCGTGCAAAAGTTTTACTCATCGATCTCTCAAGTGGCTATACGCTTATGACGCATCTTAAGATGACAGGGCAGATTGTGTATGTGAGTAAGAACGTGCATTGGGGCGCCGGGCACCCAAATGATTCGCTAGTTCGGGACGTCCCTGGTAACACGACTGGGGGGCACTTAGAGTGTCCGG
>CAXYYW010000168.1:0-1667 GCA_964293235.1 uncultured bacterium
CCTTAGAATTTACAAGTCTTACCGCAAGGCAATTGACAAACTAGATGAGAAGGTGACAGATACGTTTTTTATCAGAATCAATGGGGAGAAGGAACTTTCTTCGCTTCAAGGCGTATTGCCGCCGGATCAGGTTAAGGCCCTCTATTCAGCTGGAGCGTTCACTAAGGTTCGCCTCGAATTCTATCTTGATGAAATATACTACTCCAACAATCATTTGCGTTTAAACGATCACTCGATGCTCTATCCATGTGGGCTTGTCGGTGCTGAAAATGTAATTATCGGCTTGCCCGCAGGCCTTCAGGCCTACCCAAACACTTATATCCTTTCCAATGTTTTTACAATCTACTCTTCAGATATGTCATCACGTTGGATCATATCCGAAGTGGATGAAAAATATGCAGTAAAAAGCATACTGTTTGCCTTGTGTTCGTTACATGGACTTCCTCCAAAAAACTTCAATATAGGCGTCCCCCCATATGGTGAAAATATCATATCGGAAGACGATAATGGGTTTCTTGGGTACCGGTATGCTATTGTCGACCCAGACGCTGAGTGGCTGCTGGACGTCTTCCATTATGTGGTTGGGAGTGGTCGAGTGCTGTATTCGTTGCGCTGGAATAGCTATCGTTGGTACCTGAGGTATTATAGAAATGGATCGTACTACGAAGATATTGTGAACGCAAACCCAGAGGCGGTTAGTGCGTTCAGGGCGTTTTTAGGGAGGACTGAACGTGGGTATATACTCGAACAAGAAAACAAGACCGGGGACTGGCTGCACGACCACACCATACTTGTTTCTGATCTTGACACCGCGGTAGCATCAGGAACTTTTTATGAAGAGCACCAAAATTATGAGGCATTGGGGATATGCTACAACCTTCACAAGAAGACATACAACGATATCGCTAAGGTGTTTATAGACGGCGCTCTTTTCTCCAATAGAGGCAAATTCACCCCGCTATGCCTCAAGAATACGAAAGACCCGTTTTACAGCATGGCCATCATTGAGCTCCTATTGGACGAAGAGCCCATATTCGACATTTCAGAGCTTAGGGGAGCAGTCAGAGGGGGGCCATCGTTTGGTAGTGTAGGGTATGATAACTTCACTTGGATTTGGGAGACAATGGAGTACCTGCTGAAGGAGCAGAATGCCCACCAATCCAAAACATTCAACCACATGGCAATCAACAAGGCCATAATCAACGGGACCGAGTACGAAGTAAAAAACCCAATTTTCAAGGAGATCATCGGGGAGGTTTACGACTTGCTTAGTGGCTTATATGCTCATATCCTGTCCATTCCATTCACATGTCTCGTATATGAGACCGGCACTCGCCTGGACAATGGAAACCCGATAGACCTATACAAAGATGAATTTTTGTTCTCTATGGGCGAGCAAGTATCTTGGAACTGCGCGCTTCAGGCGTTCGAGCGATACATCAAAGAGGTGTACCCTCAGTCGGTCCCGTCAGGGCAGATTTGCTATGCCCCTTTTTCTGGTGCGTTAGCTAAAGATTTGACTATCCACAGGCAAAATAACTTTCACTCTACTTTTGGAATGTTAGTTGGAGGGGCGTCAACGAGACACACCTATCCGGTTGGATCAGAGTACGACCAAATCGAAGTTGTTGGCGGAGAGAGCAACAGCAGCATTCGCATGATGATAT
>CAXYYW010000169.1:0-1649 GCA_964293235.1 uncultured bacterium
CATGGAGATATTGGTCCTGAGCATGTGGATATGCAGGCTGACAAATCGACGTACGACGTAACCATAGGAGAGACAACGTATCACATTGTCTGTCATATACCAGGTGAGTATAATGTCTCGAACTCACTCGCCGCAGTCTGTGTCGGCCATAGCCTCGGCTTACCAAAAGAAGCCGTAGAGCGTGGCATAGCCAATCTCGCCTCTGTTGAGGGACGCATGAATACCGTACAGTTAGGCCAGCCGTACACGGCTATCGTCGACTACGCACATACACCAGATGCGTTTGAACGGCTGTTCAAGGACCTGCGAAAGGCCACGAAGGGCAAACTTGTCGCCGTGTTCGGTTCTGCTGGACGACGCGATGAGTCAAAGAGAGCAGAGCAGGGGAAGATTGCGGGTAGCTACGCCGATGAGCTTATCCTCACGGAAGAAGACGACCGCGACATAGACGGCAACGAAATCCTCGAGCAAATCGCCTCCGGCGCCCGTGAATCAGGCAAGACGGATGAAAAGGACCTCTTCAAGGTTCTCGACCGAACTGAAGCTATAAACTTCGCTATAACCCGCGTATCTCGTCCCGAAGACACGGTTGTTTTCCTCGGCAAAGGACACGAAAAAACCATCGAACGTGCCGACGGCGAACACCCATGGAATGAAACTGAGGTTGTCACTGAAGCCATCAGCAGACAGCAAACAACAGAGAATCACAGCAACTAAGCAAGCCGCCTCTCACTCACGATGCTCTGACGAGCCAAGGAGCGAGTGAGGGAGTTTCATTGCGTGACGAGGACTTGCGGCCTGACGGCCGCCCCACAGACACCAAAGAAACGAGCGAACGAGAGACATTGCGCGAGGAGGCGTTAAGTGAGGGAGACGGTGGCGAAGCTTCGTATCGTCTACTCTAAGGTTAGCGAGACGCACCGGATAAAACCGCCGCCTTTGACAAGCTCAGTGACATCAGGCGATACAACTTTCAAGCCACGCTTCTCGAGCTCTTTCTTCAGCTCGGGTGCTCGGTTGCTCATGATAACGGTTTCGCCGGTGGAGACGAGATTGCACGCGAATCCCTTCGTCGCTTCTTCGAAACTCACTTCTATCTTTTCAAATCCCTTTAGACGGCGTAATGTCTCTTGACTGCTTGGTATAAACGCCTCGGGGCAGTAAGCAATAATCCCGCCCTGCGTTTCATCTGGCGCTTTGATGATAGAGAGCGCTAAGTCAAGGTCATAGAAAAAACTGTCCGGCCAACCCGTAATGGCATTCATCATGGGATTCCCGAGCTCATCAAGTTCGGGGATGGTTTGGAGTTGTATGCGCTCATAGCCGAGAGTTTCAGCTGCACACGCCTGCGCTCGTTCATCGCTCCTATAACCCATGCCACAGAAGAGCAGCCCACCAAAAGCCAGCGCATCACCCTGGCCTGAAAAATGCCAATCCTCAGGTACACGAACAACTTCGTAGCCACGCTCTTGCAGCGCCTTTTCGGCAACCGCCTCTTCGGCCTTCCTCGCATTTGGAAGACGCGCAAGCACTGCCTTCTTCCCCCGAACCAGTGCCCAGTTAGCGGTATATACACCGTCTTGCGAATCTGTTGGTGGTGGTGCCGTTTCAACAACAATACCCGCTTCTTCAAACAGTTGTTTTATATC
>CAXYYW010000170.1:0-1642 GCA_964293235.1 uncultured bacterium
GGGGAATTCAACACGTCAAGGCAGCTAGGCGAACGCTTGCAGCGGGAGCTAGAGACAAATGTTGCTCTGAAGGTTCGTGATGAAGGGATTGGCTTTATTATCTCTGGTCGCGGCGAACTCCACTTGTCAGTTCTTATAGAGTCTATGCGCCGCGAAGGCTATGAATTTGAAGTTGGCCGCCCGCAGGTCGTGACTATACACGAAGACGGACAAGAAAAAGAGCCCGTAGAAGAGTTGCTTATAGAAATTGGTGCTGAATTTGTTGGTGTTGTGAGCCAGGAACTTGGCCTTCGACGCGCGGAACTGTTGAAACAAGAGCAGACGTCAGCCGGACTCACGCGTATCGTTTACATTATTACGACGAGGGCGCTTATAGGTTTGCGAAACCTACTGCTGACCGCGACGAAGGGCACAGTCATTATGCATAGTCTGCCTCATGGCTATCAGCCAATCGGGCCAAAACTTGCTGGGACGAGAAATGGCGCGCTTGTCGCGTTCGAAGCTGGAACCACGACGCCATATGCCCTTGAGACCGCTGAAGCACGCGGCGAACTGTTTGTTGGCCCAGGAACAGAAGTGTACGGTGGTATGATAGTCGGGCTTTACAATCGTCAGGAAGACCTAGAGATTAATGTTTGTAAGGAAAAGCACCTCACGAACATGCGTTCAAAATCCTCCGATGGTACCGTTCAGCTGACGCCGTATACGCAGCTAAGCCTTGAGCAGTGTATTGACTTCCTAAATGACGATGAATTGCTTGAAGTAACGCCGAAGAGCCTCCGGCTTCGCAAGCGCTACCTCGATAGTACCGAACGAAAAAGACAGTCTAAGAATTAGAATAGAGCGTCCTGTAATTGTTGCTGTGGTATAAATATCTCAGAGAATTTTCGTGCTAACGCGTTCCGTGCCATATGTATTGGTGCTAGCGTTGGTTCAGGAAACATAGACTCAAATCTTTTTCTAAGAGCAGTTTCGGCGATTTCCAGGGATTCGTGAGAATACGTCTTGTAATCCTCGTGCATAACTTGTGAACCAGGACCGAATATGTCCACGAGAACTGGGAGCAATTTGTCGATGAAACGAACAAACCGAGCTTCTGGCAACTCTTGCTCCTCGTAAACTCTAAGTAAAAGGGCTGTGTGTCTCGGTAATTGTGAGCAGACCGCATCAAGTGCATTCTTTTCATTGGTAACTTTTTGTGACATCTGGTCTTTACTCAGGGAAAATGTCGCCACATCTCCGGTCTGTAATTCGATTAGGTCATGAACAATGCTAAATTGTGACACTAGACCGGCGTCTAGTTCTGGAAAATAAGTTGTAGCAATTTCCTGGGCTACCAATCCGAGCATGAAACTGTGTTCGGCATCATTCTCACGAGTTTCTGAAGTGTAACGAGGCACTCTCTCAACTGCAGCAAATCGTATGGCTGTGTGTGCGAGTAGCATAACATCCCGTTCAATCTTACCAGCAGTTTCATGAGCCGACTCGAGCCGATATTTTTGGTCAAATTCAGCACTGTGCGGACAATCTTGTTCGCTCATATGCACGCTACTTTCCAGAGCTTAATAGATTACATTAGTAGTATGAAGCGCATGATATAAAAATTATAGTTAGTATATTTTGACTCAAATTGATTTATACT
>CAXYYW010000171.1:0-1611 GCA_964293235.1 uncultured bacterium
TGCGTCAGAAATGAAGTCGTGAATATAATAGCAATTATCATCATGAACTTCCCCACTTATTAATTTTTGATTTCTCCAGCCTGTAATTGGTGAAGGCAAGGTTGGATCTTTATCCAGCCAATACACCAACTCTTTATCAAAATAAATTTGACAAAGAGTCTCTCCCTCTGAAGCTCGGCAGAAGCCTCGTGCGCCGTGCGCAACATATACAGCCATACCTGTAGTATAATCTATACAGGTTATGGCATTCCGACCCTCAATATTGCAGCAGGCCTCGCTCTACAAATTCCGTTACCTCCTAGGTTACGGATTTATTATCGTTTTGCTACTCGTTATAGTCCTTGCTGACGCAAGTAATACCCCAAATGGCCTCAGCCAGGCCGAAATGCAGCAAGCCGTTACCAGCACATCGCTCCACTTTACCTGGAACATGAGCTGGGTTATTAACGGCATTTACAACTTCATACAACAACTCTCAGTTGAAGCATTTGGCCTGTCTCGCCTGACGCTCATCCTCCCGTCGCTTATCTTTGGAACGGCGACCATACTCATCTTTAGTCTCACTATGCGCCACTGGTTCAGCAACAGCGTGGCGGTTATTGCAACAGTCATTGCCATAACGTCAGTCCCATTCGTCACCATGATGCGAAGTGGCACCCCGGAAATTATGTTGCCATTTTGGACGATTTTACTCCTATACGGCGCTGTGCGTTTGCTTGTAAAGCGAGAGAAGGCGTTCTTCTGGAAACTCACTATTGTCATAGCTAGTCTCGGGCTGCTCTATACGCCTTACGGAATATAACCGCTTATCGCAATTTTTGCGAGCGCGTTCTTTCACCCCCATGTCCGCTCGCGCTTCCGTCATATACCACGGGTACGTCTCTTTACACTCGCTATCATTGCGTTCGTGGGCCTTGTGCCGCTTGTATTTTACGTGGCGTTGCAACCATCGGAAATTACACGCCTTATTGGTCTAGACCTCATAGAAGAAGGTTTCGGATCACTTCGGGCAAACATCGCGCAGATATACGATATGTATCTTAACTTCCCAAAGAACGGTTTTTCTGGGACGCAAATTGTACCTGTCTATAATCTAGCAACTATCGCACTCGCCATACTTGGCTTCCTGAAGAGCTTGCGCGACCGCTATATGGCCCGCTCGTATGTTCTACTCGCTTGGGCAGGGTTGACACTGCTCGGAGTGCTCATTATGCCAGAACTCGTCGTGCTGACATTCATGCCAGTAGCACTCCTTGCTGCTATAGGCATAGATGCCCTCATACACGAGTGGTACAAGCTGTTTCCGCGTAACCCATACGCGCGTGCGGCCGGACTTATACCGCTCACTATCCTTTTCCTTGGTATTAGCGCTGGCAATATTTCTCACTATTTCAATAACTATGCGCACATAGAAAATCCATACTTTACACAGTCGCTACCCGCTATTAAAGAATCACTTGTTATAGAAGGTGATCATGAGGTCATACTCGTCGCGAAGGAAGCAGAGGTACCATTTTATTCCATATTGAAAAAGGAATTCGCACAGCTAAAGGTTACGACCGAGCTCCCCGCAGACACAGCAATACCAACATTTGTTCTTCCAAACACCAG
>CAXYYW010000172.1:0-1606 GCA_964293235.1 uncultured bacterium
CGCTAGTATTGGCATTGGTAGTGCTACTAGCGGTGTGCATGATCGGTTTTTGGAGATATAGAAATTACCAAACATACCTTGACCAGCAAGCTCAAGTTAAGGCGCAGGACGAGGCCCAAACTAATAGCGCTAAGAACGATAGTATAGAGAATGATGAAAAAGGATTAGAGAATTCGGTGCCATCAAGCTCTACGAGCGACGAGATAGAAGCTAGCCCCACGTTAGTTGCATCAATTGATTCATTTGATCAAAGTGACCACGTAGTACATGTAACTGCCAGCGTTACGGATAAGTCAGGCTCAGGTGAGTGCGTCTTCCAGTTTTCTTCGACAGATAGCCGCCCCGTCGTAAAACAAGCAACTGCGTCAGGCGGTGCATGCTCGATAGCCATCTCCGAAGCTGAGTTTGATAAAGTTGGCAGTTGGGCACTTAAGTTTACTTATTACGCAAATAACATGAAGAGTGAGGCGGTCAAAGATGTTGAAATCCAATAGGATCCTCCTCTTATTCCTAGCTCTTTTAATTACGCTAGGCTGGTCAACTGGGCCGACCCAAACGGCATCAGCACTTAGCGGAAGTCAGTGGAATGCGGGTAATATCATTGATGATGGTGCCTTTTACAATGGCGCCGATATGTCAGTAGCTGACATTCAAAATTTCCTTGTTTCAAAAGTCCCCATATGTGATACCTGGGGGCAGAAAATGTACGGTACCGTTACTCGCGCACAATACGCTGCGAGCATAGGCTACTCCACGCCCTTCGTCTGCCTAAAAGACTACTACGAGAACCCGACAACCCATGAGAATAACCTCACCGGTACCATGCCATCAGGGGCGCTAAGTGGCGCGCAAATCATCCGTCTTGCGGCAGAAACCTACAATATAAACGCACGAGCGCTATTAGTATTATTGCAAAAGGAGCAGACACTCGTAACTGATGATTGGCCATATTGGACACAATACCGAAGCGCAACGGGGTACGGTTGTCCAGACACTTCAGTGTGCGACAGCCAATATTATGGATTCTATAATCAGGTCATGAACGCAGCTCGGCAATATAGATTGTATGCAACATATCCGTTTTCATATCGATACAAGCCGTATCAAACGAATTACATACTCTATAACCCAAACACTGCGTGTGGCGGAACAAATGTATACATTCAAAACAGTGCGACCGCGGGCCTTTACAATTACACCCCCTATCAACCAAATCAAGCAGCTCTAGACAATCTCTATGGAACAGGCGACTCATGCAGCGCATATGGTAATAGAAACTTTTGGCGTCTCTACGCTGATTGGTTTGGAAATCTGTATATGCCGTACTATGCATCTAATGCGGGCCAGACTGCAGCGCTTACCTTGCCCCAAGGCTCTTCAGGTGTCGTAAGTTTTCGTTTCAAGAATTCGGGCACTACTATATGGAAAGATGACGTATCACGTGGCACAGATGAACCGAGCGTTCACCTTGCAACCTCCGGGCCAGTGAATCGCCCAAGCAACTTCTCGACATCATGGCCCAACCCCGCACGCCCAAATCTTGTCTTTACGAAAGTATACGAATCCGACGGCACTACACTTGCTGCAGATCAGCATACTGTAAATC
>CAXYYW010000173.1:0-1603 GCA_964293235.1 uncultured bacterium
ACGGTCTTTAACGTGTCATTCAGCTCAGCAACAGTCTGTGTGCGAAGGTCTTTGGTTGTCACAGTAGACTTAACTGTCTTCGTAGTGACCTTGGTTTCAGCTTTCTTTGCCATAGCCTATGCCTCCTCCTTCACAACAAAGCGTGTCTTGACTGGAAGCTTGTTCGCGGCAAGGCGCATAGCCTCGCGTGCGGTCACTTCGTCAACACCCTTCATCTCGAACAGTACTGTACCAGTCTTAACTTTCGCGACGAAGAACTCTGGGTTGCCTTTGCCGGAACCCATCTTTACGTCGAGCGGCTTCTTTGTCACAGGGGTGTGTGGAAAGATACGAATCCAGATCTTACCACCGCGCTTTGTGTAGCGAGTCATAGCCTGGCGGGCTGATTCTATCTGGCGGCTTGTGATGCGCTCGTTCGTGAGGCTCTGGAGACCGTAGTCGCCGAACGCTACGTAGTTTGAGCGTGTTGCAACACCACCGTTCTTGCCCTTTCGTACCTTGCGGAACTTGGTTTTCTTTGGTAGCAACATAGCCTAGTTCCTCTCTCCCTTATAAATCCAAACCTTGATACCGATAGTACCGGCGCCTGGCTGTTGTGCCCTAGCACAGTGGTAATCAATATCGGCGCGAAGCGTATGAAGTGGGACGCTTCCCTGGATAATCTTTTCACGTCGGCTCATCTCAGCACCGTTCAGACGACCGGCAACCTCTATGCGGATGCCTTTCGCGCCTGCGTTCATGGTGTTCTGAGCAGCCATCTTGGTTGCGCGGCGGAAGTTGATGCGTCGCTCGAGCTGACGAGCGATGTTCTCTGCTACAAGCTTTGCAGCGAGTTCTGGTCGCTTAACCTCTTCGATGTTGACACGAACCGGCTGACCAACGATCTTCTCTATGTCAGTCTTTACTTCCTGAACGCCTGCGCCACCACGGCCTATGACGACACCGGCTTTGCTGGTGTGAATTGTTACGGTCACGAGGTTGGCTGAACGCTCAATCTCTATATCGTTGATAACTGCGCGCGTCTCAAAGCGCTTTTCGATAGCTTTGCGAACCTTGATGTCCTGCTGAAGCCAGTCGACAAACTCTTTTCCGGTCGCGAACCAGCGTGAACGCCAGTTCTTATGGACCTGGAGACGCATGCTGATGGGATTTACTTTCTGGCCCATACTATTTTGCCTCCTCTTTCTTATCGCTTGGCTTTGCAGCCGGTTTCTTTGGTTTCTCTACGCCTTCGACGACAACTTTGACGTTGCTCGTCTTCTTCTGGAATGGCAGCGCGCGGCCGTGTGCAGCTGGGCGGTAACGCTTGAGGCGCTCACCAGCCGTTACTGACAAGGTCGTTATGACCAAACCATCTTCCTTGACGCGGTGATTGTTCACTGCATTTGCTTTTGCACTCTCTATGAGCTTCACAAGCGGCTTTGCAGCGCGCTTTGGCGTGTGCTCAAGGATGATGAGCGCGTCCGTCACAGTGCGGCCACGGACAAGCCTGGCGACGAGGCTTACCTTGCGTGGTGCGTGTCGGAGGCCTTTAGCGTATGCTTTGACTGATACTTCAGCCATACTACTTCACCTTTCCACCGTGCTTACGGAACTTACGTGT
>CAXYYW010000174.1:0-1597 GCA_964293235.1 uncultured bacterium
CTGGTGTTGGTGGTAGTGATTCTGCGGTTGACATGGATGCTTTTCTCCTATGGAGTTACATAACTATCAATATTCGCTACTATCATACACTATAAACTCAAAAAGGTCAAGCTTTTTGCCACATTTTGTGCTTCTGTTGTATACTGCTACTCAAGAGGAACAATGAAAAAAATACTCGTAACCGCAACCAGTATGCTAACCCTGTCAATTTTCGTGGTGGCGTCGTTGCCGGTCGTAGCGCACGCAGCATACCAGTGTGGTGGCGTGGAAACGACTATAGACTTCACTATGGGAGGGGCGTTCACGCAGCTCTGCGATGCGAGCGGTGCAAGCCCAGCAACGGCGATTTTACTGTGGGCAATAAGTATTATGTCTATAGGTGTTGGTATAGCAGTTGTTATAGGCATAATCTTTGGCGGTATAACCTATGCCATGAGTGACGGTGACGCTGGCAAAGCCAAGGAAGGCCAAGAGATAATAGTAAACTCCGTGATAGGCCTGTTCTTGTTTATATTCTTGTATGCAGGTGCGAATTTCTTAATACCAGGAGGGCTCTTTACGAAATGATACGACAAAATATGGTGCGTATAGCAATTATTGCAGCGTTATTGCTAGGCGGGTTCTTCCCTATAACGGCTTCCGCCAACACCGGTAATACAGATATACGCACAGTTGACTGTTCAACATATGAGCCCGTGCTACTGTTCCCAGTCTGGTATCAAGGTCTGAAATGCGAAACGGTAACGACCACCGTCAGGGAGGGCACTGATGGTAAGGGAAAAGTAATCAGCACAAATAAGTCTGAAAACGTTAAGATTGATAGCATAACCGACGTTTGGGTTATTGTCATGAATATCGTCCAGTGGCTGATTATTGCCGGCGGATACGTGTCGCTGTACTTTATCATCTGGGGCGGATTTAAATACATAACATCAGCTGGGGACCCGCAAAAGGTTGAGGGGGCGAAGAACGCTATCACAAATGCGGTTATAGGCCTCATCATTGTTTTGGTATCGGTCGCAATAGTTAGGACGGTACAGGCTGCTATCTTGAAAGGAGTCGCGCAATGAGTCTAGTTGCCATGATTACGCTGCTTGCCGAGCAAGTTAAGGCTCCGAGCAGTATTTTTACGGTTAATCTAACCGACGGAACGGTCAAGAATATCTTTAACGTCGTACTTGGTCTCGCAGGTGCGGTGGCGGTGGCGTTTATTGTGTTTGGAGGTATAAAGTATATGCTTTCCCAGGGGGAGTCAAACCAAATCAAGCAGGCCCGCGACACAATACTGTACGCTGTAATTGGTATAGTAGTTGTCGTTGTGTCGTTCATGCTGGTAAACTTTGTGATAGGAAAGTTCTAAATATATGAAAAAGATTTCAACTGTACTTGTATCACTTCTTACTATGTTCTCATTTGCGGTGGCCCCGCTTTCAACGAGCTATGCCTCTCCGAGTGATGTGTTTACGGATGCATGTAAAAACAGTAATGATCCAACGCTTTGTAGCGGCAGCACTGGCGATGGCCTGTTCAGTGTCTTACGGACCGTTATCCAAGTTATGCTCATAATAGGTGGCATCACATCAGTAATCATGTTCAT
>CAXYYW010000175.1:0-1596 GCA_964293235.1 uncultured bacterium
AGGCCAGGCCGTTGCGCCAGCGGCATAAAATAAGTTGTGTAGATATACCATGCGTGGCTCTTTAGCTCAGTTGGTAGAGCAGAGGCCTGAAGAGCCTTGTGTCCCCAGTTCAAGTCTGGGAGGAGCCACCAAGACAAAAGTCTGACCGTTTGGTCGGGCTTTTTTCTTTAAATAGCTCTATTTCAGAATATTTGCTAAATTCGTCAGCTCTGTCGGTAATATAACAAGCGTTTTCTGACTCGGCTCAACCGATACTTTTTCAAGTGTCTGAAGCGTGCGAATATTGATACCGCCTGGCACCTTACTGAGCATCGCTGCGGCATCGGCAACACCCTGAGCAGCTTGCCGTTCACCATCGGCAGATATCACCACGGCCCGTCGTTCGCGCTCAGCTTCAGCTTGCTTTGCCATAGCACGCTTCATATCCTGTGGAAGTTCAATATTTTGGACCTTAACATTTTCAACATCTATACCCCATTTATCGGTTTCAGCATCAACAATTTTCTTTATTTGTTCTGAAATTTCCTCACGCTTGCTTAACAGTTCATCGAGGTCAGCATTACCAGCAACATCACGTAACGCTGCTTGGGCAAACTGACTGGTCGCATATACATAATTGGTTGTTTCGAGAACTGCTTTACTTGCTTCGATAACCCGTAGATACACAACCGCATCAACTCCGACTGTCACATTGTCTTTTGTAATTATTTCCTGCTTTGGCACATCTATGGGCATACTACGTACATCAACACGTGTTATGGTCTGAAATATAGGCACGACAACACGAAGGCCAGGCTCGCGAATGCCAGTATAGCGTCCGAGTGTTAATACAACACCCCTCTCGTATTGGTTAACAACTTTGATGCCACTCAATATAAATACAGCGATAATGACCACGATGACCCAGGTTAACTCAACCATACCCCTCCTTAGTTATAACTTTATTATATACTCTTCTCGATTGCGTACTCAATAAGCTTATCGACCAGTTCGCCATACCCTATTCCTGCAGCCTGCCACAACTTTGGGTACATGCTTATATTCGTAAAGCCGGGGATGCTATTGACCTCGTTCAGATACACTTCGCCTGCGTCTTTGGCTATAAAGAAATCAATACGCGCCATGCCGTGACCCATGACGGCTTTGTACGCGGCTGCGGCATATGAACGGACTCGCTCAGAAACTGACGCCTCAACCTTTGCAGGGATAACGATTCTTGCAGTACTTGACGCAGAATATTTGTCATCGTAGCTATAAAATTCTTCGCCAGGAATTATCTCACCTAGCCCACTGACGGCAGCTGTGTTATTTCCAAGCACGGCCACTTCTATCTCCCGAGCTTCAATCGCCTTTTCTACGAGCACAATGTCGTCATAACGAAACGCATCGGTAAGTGCTGTCATAAACTCATGACCATTCTCAACTTTGTGCACCCCGACGGATGAGCCGCTTGAGTTCGGCTTTATAAATACGGTTTGCCCTAGCTGCGCCTGTACGTCAGCGAAGTGCGGACGCGGTGTATCTTTATCGAGTCGTAACCATGGAACAACAGGTATGCCCGCGTCTCGCAGTAACCGCTTTGTAATATCCTTGTCC
>CAXYYW010000176.1:0-1568 GCA_964293235.1 uncultured bacterium
CTACAGTTTGATTCATGGTTTCGAAGCGCAAGATAGCAAATACGTATTTATTGTGGCGACGGTAGGAGTTGTGGTGGCTATATACCTTGGATATCATCGTTTCGTCGAGCCGCACGAGAAGAAGCCTGCCGCAAAAAAGACGAAATAACCTCGTCTACTAGAGGCTGAACGCCTCACTGAATATTTGATTCGCGGGGACAACGAGTTCACAGTAGTCACGCATCGTGATGGCGAAGGGCCGCGACCCGCATATAAAAACAGTTGAATCTGCCGTGAGTTCGCTGGTAATTTCTTCTTCGTTAAAACGCGATTCAGTGTCGGTAAGGCGGATGATGATTTTTTCGCCTAGTAGGGGGGTGAGCTCGTCCTTAAAGCACTGTTCATCACTTCTTGTGCTGTACAGCAGAGTATAAGGTGTTGCCGTTTCTCGTAGCACCCGAATATGTGCCATAAGAGGCGCGATACCACTTCCACCGGCTATCATGCATATTTCACCACGTGGATATTCTTGTACAAGAGGCCCCATGAACGGATGTGAAACTTCAACCGTGTCACCAGCTTTGGCGGTTTCGGTGAACCACGTAGACACCTGTCCGCCAGGTTCTTGTATAACCGTCAGCCATAATTTGCCGACACTTTCAGGCGCGGAAAATGAATACTGTCGCACGAGCTTGCTGCCGCCTGGCATGGTAATGCGAACGACGGCGTGTTGACCAGGTTCAAACGTATAGTTACTTGGTAATTCCAAACAAACACTCACCGCGCGTTTTGATTCGCGGACTATACGTTCTATTTTGACCGGCTGGAACTGGTACGGGTCCATGAGCATGCTTCTAGTATATTAGTACTTTACCTAGGCTCCTAGCGGTATAATCGATAATGATGAGTTTTCAAAGTCTAAACGAGGTTGGGGATGTGCTTGCGACGCACGCACCGAGTCGCATGACGAATGCGACCTACGATTTAAGCCGGATTACGGTGCTGCTTGAGCACCTCGGCAACCCGCAGAATGCACTGAAGGTAGTGCATGTAACAGGGACATCGGGAAAGACGTCTACGACATATTATGCCCGCGCGATTTTAGAAGCAGCTGGCCAGAAAGTTGGCCTGACCGTATCTCCGCATATAAATACAATTTGTGAGCGGGTGCAAATTGGTGGTGGTCAAATCTCTGAAAGCGACTTTGTCCGGTATTTTAATGATTTTTATACCGTAGTTGCTGATTTTAAGCCACGTCCAACGTACTTTGAGCTCATGACGGCATTTGCCTACTGGGTGTTTAAGAAAGAGCAGGTTGATTATGCAGTCATAGAGGTCGGTCTCGGGGGCAGATACGATGCGACGAATACCGTAATGCGACCAGACAAAGTCTGTGTTATTAATTCTATAGGCTATGATCATACTGAAATACTCGGTGACACACTGGCTGCAATTGCAGGCGAAAAAGCTGGTATTATTCAACACGGGAACGTGGTCTTTACTGTAGAGCAAGATGATGAGGTGGCGGCCGTTATTGCTGCCGAAGTCGCCAAAAAGGAGGCAAAACTAACCATTGTCCGGCCTGACAT
>CAXYYW010000177.1:0-1545 GCA_964293235.1 uncultured bacterium
TGCAACACGGGACCCCGTTGGTTAGTAGTAACGCAACCTGCTCACCGGAAATATTTGGTGAAGCAGCAATCTATTTCAACCCAAATGACGTAAGCGATATGGTGGAGAAGCTCGGATCAGTGATAGATGATGAAGGCCTGCGTAATGCACTCCGTGAAAAGGGCTACGAACAAATCAGGTAGTATTCGTGGAAAAAGATGGCCCAGGAAACCCACGCTATCTACATGTCTGTTTTGAACAAATCTTAGCGCTTGTACTTGTCAGCAAGCCGGATGATATCCGCTTCTTCTGAGGGGTTTTCCGCATCGGTATGCTGCCATATTTCTGCGACAAGCACGTGCGTATCGGGGAGGCCAACCAATCTGTGCCGTTCTCCTTGAGCGAATTGTACGACATCGCCCGCTTTCGCGTGCTGAAGCTTTCCTTGGTCATCGGTTAAGCTTTTGTGATATGCGCCATCCGTGAGGTATGCCCACCGCTCAGCCCGCCTGTCATGATACTGCCAGCTCAAGATCTCACCAGGCGAGACGAGCAGGAATTTCGGGCTAAGAGACAGCTCAAGATTGCCAAGTCTGGCTTCTTCTGGACTTAAGCCTTGGAAGAAGTGGCCTATGAAATCGTCCGCGCCGACCCCGTCGAATCGTATATAGAAGCCCCACGGCTTATTGAGGTCGACATCGTCGATAATGAGGCCTGCGTTATGACTCAGCTTAACAATATCGTTAAAGATGTGATGCTTCGGCCGGGCCGCTGAAAGATCAACCCGTTTTATGTCCTCAATAAGCGCCATCTTATTCCTCCGTGATTTTCGTCAGAACGATGTGCCGGTCGCGGCCTTCGCCCTCGGAATGGGTTTCGACGTCACCATAATCAGACACTGCCTGGTGTACGACACGGCGTTCGGCTGGACTCATAGGCTTCAGATGCATAGTTTCGCCGGTTTCACGCACTTTCTTGACCCAGTCCTCGGCTTGAACCACAAGGCGATCGTTGCGCTGGCGTTTATAGTCGGCCACGTCTATATTGACGCGAACGAGCTCGGCATCTTTGCCTCGGAGTGCCATAGACACGAGGTGCTGCAAGTTATGAAGTGTCACACCGTGCTGGCCTATGAGAAACGCGTTTAAGTGCGTCGATGGTACGCTCATCTCTATAACATCTTCGTCTGCCCCAGCCTTCACATCGGTGTTGAGGCCAAAGAATGACAATATATCCTCGATGTATTTTTTCGCGAAAGCGATTGGCTCTTCTCTATCCATACCTTGTTCCTCCGTTTACTTCGCGTTTTACCACGCTGTTTCGGTGCAGCCACCACCACGGCTTCCTGAGCGTTCTTTTCCCTGTCGGAAGTTTTGGCCACATCTGCGAGTACTTCCATTTCCTTAACGTCTTTCGAGAGAATAATCTTTTGTTGGATGATAGCAACTGCCGAACCGGCCGCGTAGTACAGCGCTAGTGCTCCTGGCAGATAAATCATGATAAAGAGCGTCATGATTGGGAAAATAAACAGCATACGCTGCGACATGATAGCGCTCACTTCAGACT
>CAXYYW010000178.1:0-1544 GCA_964293235.1 uncultured bacterium
CTTTTGGCACCAGCTTTGTACTGCTCGTTATCATTCGCGCTATACTAGGCGCTATTCGCCTCAGGCTGCTTGACCACGGTGTTGGCGCGCTCAAACTTCTCATCATAGGAGACAACGACACCGCCAATTCACTTATTGAGCAAGTTGCCGATGACCCTCGCACCGGTTACAACACTATAGGCGTCGTTACGAAAAAAGAACTGCCCTTAACGCTCCACGACCTCGCAACCTTCCCGACACTCGAAGCAGCGCTCGAAAAGGTAAAACCAGACGTTATTATCCAAACAAATACCGAATACAGTGACCGCGTCTACGAGATTGCCGTCGACCATCACATAGTCTACCAATACATTCCGGCACACAAAGCGCTCGCAACCTCCAGGCACTCTTCGGACGTGGTCGGAGGTCTTCCTATCATAACCGTCCACACGACACCGCTCGTTGGCTACGGTCGAGTGGTGAAGCGAGCGTTTGATCTCGTTGTCGGGACGCTCGCTGCACTTATTTTGTCGCCTATCATGCTCATAGTAGCAATTGCTGTTAAACTTGGTGATCCCAAAGGACCTGTCTTTATGACAGGCAAGATGTCTCAGCGTGTGACTCGGTTTAACCGCACATTCCGCGTCTATAAATTCCGCTCACACTATGCAAAATATGACGGCAAAACCGACGAAGAAGTGTTTCGCATGATAGGCAAGCCAGAACTCATAGAAGAATACCGAGCAAATGGCGACAAGATTTCAAACGACTTTCGCGTCACGCCGATTGGTAAATTCATCCGTCGCTTCAGCCTTGACGAGCTCCCTCAACTCTTCAACGTCATCAAAGGCGACCTCAGTTTGGTTGGCCCGCGAGCACTCGTCCCGCATGAGCTCGATAAGTTTGAAAAGTGGCACACGATTCTCAGCGTAAAGTCCGGCATGACTGGCCTCGCTGTCGTATCCGGCCGTCGTAACATAAGTTTTGAAGAGCGCCGAAACCTCGACATCTATTATGTTCAGAACTGGACATTTTGGCTCGATATCTCTATCCTTCTTCGGACGCTCCGCGTAATCTTCTCAAGAGAAGATTAGGGATTGGGGAATAGGAAATGGAAAATAGGGTAGAAAAGTTTGAAAATCTCGAAGCGTGGCAAATTGCCATAGATGTAGCCGTTATGGTTTACGAGGTAACTTCAAAATATCCTAAGTCAGAGTTGTATTCCCTCACTAACCAAATGCGACGCGCGTCATCATCAATATCCGCAAACATTGCAGAGGGTTTCGGCCGATACAACACGAAAGAAAAGGCGCAATTCTATAAGATTGCAAATGGCTCATTACTGGAGTTAAAAAGTTTTTGCTACCTATCGAAACGACTATCGTATATTGACGATAATCAACTAGAAGCCCTGCTCTCAGTTATCACTTCATCCCAAAAGCTAACGAATGCGCTTATCCGTTCGCAAAAGGAGCGTCTATGAAATCCTCAACTGCCAGCTCCCCAATTCCTAATTCCCAACCCCCAACCCCCAGCATCGCGCTCGTAACAGACTGGATAACTAT
>CAXYYW010000179.1:0-1543 GCA_964293235.1 uncultured bacterium
GACGAACGGCATGTAGAAGAAGTCCCGCAGTACCGTGACGCCGTTTTGCTGGCTATCAACAGACTCGACTTCGCGAATCATGCGGCTCAGACGGAAGCCCAGGAAGCTTGCGCCCGAGAGGAATATAAAGAAGACGACAAGGTGTGGAATCGCAAATGAGAAGTATGTCATGAGTATCCAGCTAACGCTCGTAAACACGACGAGGAAAATAGTCGCGTATATAAAGTTATATCCAGCCCCAAAGGTGCTCCCAGAAACACGGCTTATCTGTCGTGACGTGGCACCATAGAACATCTCATCGGCCTGGCTTACAAGACGTGCTGTATTGGCCTCACCTGGCGTCGAGAGGGTCGCGCGGAGCAGTACCATGTAAATTGGTGGGAAGAAGAGATTTATGAGAAGCGACTCCCATATAATGCCCCCCGCTACAGCAAAATCATATGGTATCTCTATGGCCAGCCCTATAAGTACTTTCGTAATGATAAGGAAGATAACACTTTTTACAATACCCCTGTTGATACGTTTGTTTATGGACTTATACTCGGTGTTTATCTGTTCCTCGTAGGCGCTCAGGAAGCGATTCTTGCGCGGCAACATTTCCGAGATGTTTGTGCCCGACTCAAGCATGCGAACCAAAATTCGTAGCGGTGCACCTTGGCGATCGACATATCGGGTTAATTTATCTGTTGTTTCCGACTCAAACAGTCGATTTATTTCCGCATTTACACTGCAATACGCTGCAAAATCACTTGGCGCTTGGTTGTATCGACGCAGCAACGCTGCCCGTACTATGGCAAGATCTGATTTTACGAGAGCACGGTGGACGGCAACGTAGAGTGCCGGGTCGGCGTCTACTGGGGCAATCCCGCCAAACAGCGCTGCGAGATCGGTTGTCTGTTTAAAATGATCAAAGGCAAACTGTACGAACGCTTCTTTAACTGACATGTCACGAAATAGCCTCGCAACTTCGACAGACAAGACATCTATAGCCCACGTATCGCCGCGGCTGCTCGCAACAGTCCGTGAAGACTGAACTTGCGTGTAAACGTGGTGATACGCTGCCGCAAGACGATTCACCTCTTGGACCGTATCTTCTGTCACGGAATCATTTGGCAGATATTCAGCAAATGTCAGTTCGGTAACAAGTTCATCGGCACTTTTTGCTATAAATTCGGCCGACTGGGTTAGGAACATACGTTTGTAGAACCGCTTGATAGCCTTCTGAAGCAAAAGGTGCTCGTCGGCATACTCAGCAGCATTTCGAAGCTGTTCATAGGCAGCAGTAACAAGTCCGCCAGCCCCAACAACGTGCACTTTGTCAGCACGCTCGTCCATTTCGCGTTTTTGAACAGTACGCTCGCGAATTTCTTCGAGCACATGTGCAAAACGCTGGCCTAAAGTATTGAGATCATCCATAAGTTTTCATGCTTAAGTATATCAGTGGCGGCAACGAAAAGTAAGTGGCATGGTACCCCGCACAGGAATCGAACCTGCAACCTTTGGTACCGGAAACCAACGCTCTATCCAATTGAGCTAACGGGGC
>CAXYYW010000180.1:0-1519 GCA_964293235.1 uncultured bacterium
GACGCAACCGTTGGGTTCGTGTCATCCTGCACGGGAGTTACCGCTCCTGCCTGTGGCGGGCCATTTACTGGCAAAGGCGGTGGCGTAATAGGTTGAACGGCGGCCGCTGGGTCACCCTTTGGCCCATCAGATAAGGCTTCATGCGTCTCTTTGCCCGCTTCAAGTGGAGCCGTCGTCTCTGGGACTTTTGGCGCCACAAACCTTTCCCCGCCGTGCTCCATGGGCTGCGGCGCAGGTGTCATTTCCGGACTAAACTGCGGCTTTGGTAGCTGAGGTTCCATCGGTTAAATTATAGCACAAGTGGTTTACTGGAAAGGCGTCTTTTCTAGCGTCTTTTTACGATGTAGAACGTAACGACAGCAACGAGCAGCACGACAAGCCCAATATCCGAGAACTGAAGCTGTGAATACGCATGCATAGCAAGAAGCGTAACCGGCGCAAACGCAAGCACGCTCGCAATGTAGTATGCCTTACGAGTTCCTATACTGGGAAACCCGTAGAAGTTTGAACCCTTGCGTTAAGCTAGATTCTTCTTCACCCAATAGAGCCCAAAACGTAGGATAATAAATACAATGCTGAGGCACCCTATGTATATCAGAACAAATACCCCTAGTACGCCGCCGGGGCCCACAGATGCAGGGTCAGTAAACTGGAATATCATGTAGAGCAAGCCCAGGACAGCTACTGGGGCTAGAAACAGGAGCATTTCTTGTATTCGCTTCATATACGCATTCAATTATTTCACAACCATAATAGAAATAAAAAGAGCCTGTGAGCAACAGACCTTAACGATGACACATGGCGACATCCGCCACATGTAATTGAATATTGGGCGCGTGCCATGTAAAGTCACCAGTCTGTCGCTCCAGGCGACTGACCGCTTCCTCATAGTGAGGGAGCATGGTATAGCTATCGATTTCATGATATTCAGCGGAATATCGTGTGTTCGATAGTGTGAGGCAACTACAATGTAATGAAGATTGTATAGTTGCCAGTTCACTATCGAAGTCGATAGATGGTCAGATTTTAGGTAAGGTACGAAGCCTTCACGTTATGACAAATCATGTTGTTTTTGTTTTAGCAAAAGCTTACTTCCTTTATAGCATAAGCACCTTTCTCGAGCAAGTGTTATATCAAATAATTTAGTTGTATATCGTACATTATGTAATGTTATTTTTACTACTTGTATCTGTTATTTGCTAGTTCGATGTTATAAACTCTATGTTGTAATTATTTACTTATCATATGTGATGTGTACCCTAATCCGACCAGTCGTCGCCATGCATCAAGTACGTCAACCGGTATGTCTTGCTCAACCTGAAAACCATGTTTTGGATATTCAACTATGCGTTCAAAATCACCCACCATTATATTCACGGTTATTTCAAATTGCTGCCGCGAGCCTATATATTCTGCAAATGAAATACGCGGAGACGTAGCAAAAAGTTTGACCCGATCATTTAGCTAGTGAGCCTCATACGTATCGATGGCTCGTAGCTCCATGAAAGGAATTGATGAA
>CAXYYW010000181.1:0-1517 GCA_964293235.1 uncultured bacterium
TTCTTTCCGTCGATTACCAGATAGGCATAGAACTCGTAAGCCGTTTCAGGCGTCAGCTCCTCCAGACGGGCCGACAACGAAGAGTCGTCCGGCGTAATCTCTACCATAGTATATCCCGTTTGGGCCGATGCCGCAGGCTTGTATCCGAAACCGGCTTCGGCAATATCGGCCGCATCACCGGTGTATAGATAAGCGCACGCGAGCGATGCGCTCGTAGCCTGCACCTCGGAAGCCGAAGGCTTGCCGAACTGGGGCGTCGGAGCCGGAGGCACCTCCCCCTCTTTGAGGGTCCTGAACGTTTTCGACAGCGACGCATTGAACCGCTCGCCGCCCAAGACGGCATAACAGTACCAACGATATTCGGTGTCGGGCTTCAGGCCGGTCAGGGTCTGCCGGGCCAGACCGTCCTTGAAATTCGTACAAACCACATCGACGTACTCCCCGCCCGCTTCCGGCACCAACCCCGCCGACGCCGACCAGATCGTCGCCGCCCTGCCCCGCCGCGAGCTCGGCGCCCAGGACGACCCGCCGCCGCCGCCGGACGTGGTGCCGTCTTTGGCGAGGGCTGAGCACGAGCACATCGAGCGGGTGCTGAATGACTGCGGCGGCAACGTCACCCAGGCGGCGAAGCTGCTGGGGTTACATCGGCGGTCGCTGCAGAGGAAGCTGAGTAAGTATCCGCCGAGGCGTTAGGGCCAGGCGGCCGCGGCGGGCCAGCTCTCCCCACCGGCCCCGCCGTAGGCGCCGAGCACGACCGCGCCGGTGGTGAGGCAGCGGTCGGCGTCGGTGAGGTGGAGATCCCAGGTGGTCGCGTTGCCGGTGAGGGACTCAAACGCCGACTCAGGCCTTGATGCTGTGACCGCCCATCATGTCACCCAGAGGGCTCTGTACTGGTGGCCCTACTCAATATTTGGCGTCCCTTCCACAGGAGCAATATCAATAAGTTCGCGGCGGTCGATGCCGACACCTATAGGTGCGTCTGGTCCCGAAAAAAACTGAAAAGACATACGCCTTACGTTTAGCTCGCGTCCAATGAGGATGAGCTCTTCTTCTTTTTGGTTTCCCCAAGTTGGTGGGAACGACGCACCACCATGCGGGGGCGTTTCATCTTCATTCTCCTCCGTCCCGATTGAGATGAGTTGCACCATTTGAGGCGTGGGGTTGGCCGGTACTTGTGCACTCCCCGAGCTGCAAAGAAGAGCACCTTCGTGCTCAACACATGAGCCACTCCCTGAAGAGAGGTTCAATAAGCCCACATCCAATGGAGTGGCAGGTTGAACAGAGCTGAAGTAAAGCCCCGTTGGGCAAGCCACCCCTGCGAACGGGTCGTGCATACCGGGCAGCAAAAGTATGGTGACCGTTGGTGCGCTCCCTGGTGCGTCGGTTTGTGCGATAGCGGCGCGCTCCCCTGACCAGCCTGTCGCGGGCTCCCCATCGATGGTAAGTGGCAGCTTGCCGCCGCAGGGCGCGCCCACCGGGAATGGCGTGTGCGCCAGCGGTCCACGGGCGGCGCGCAT